>JAKLLI010000081.1 GCA_023150195.1 Azonexus sp. | reverse complement strand
GAGCGTCAGCACCTGCTGGAGCGGCTGACGGTGCAGGAGGTCGAGATGCGCGAGATCGTGACGGACCCTCTCCAGGCGGCCCCTGAACTGCCCTTCGGTCACCTCCACGCTGCGTGGAAGGAGTTCCTCAAGGGTCACGCTGACGGTGGCGAATTGTGGTCGTTCTCAGCACGGTGGCAGACAACCTGGGAGCGGAAGGAGCTGCGGTCGGGCTACGTTCTGGTCGAGAACGGGTCGCCGGGTGCCCATTTCCTGACGGTTTGGAAAGATCTCCCGGACGATGCCTACTGAACCCCATTTATTCCCCAGCGGGTACATGTTGTGAACGGCTCGCCGCAGCAGGCTGCTGATCTTGGTGGGCAATCGAGTTTCTCCATAGGAAAATTCGTATGGGACCCGGTGACCAACCCCGCCCAGGCGACTGGGCCTGCTGACTAAGCGATTCGGTGCCCCAGGGTGTGCGGTGAACGGGTGTTTATTCTCCGCATTTAATGCGTGGAATGTATTGCCTCTGCGGCGAATTGGGTGTGTAATCTCCGCATGAATGACGGAGAAAAACTCTACATCTGGCAGGCAGACGTTTGGCCGCAGTGGCGCTACGACCTGGCGGCGCTCGCCGGTTCATTGACAGACGTCAGCCGTTCTCAGGGATTGTTGCTCGGGCGATTAGCGGATGTGGGGATGGCGTTGCGGGACCAGGCCAGTCTGGCGGCGTTGACCGAGGACGTGGTCAAGACCAGCGAGATCGAAGGCGAAGTCCTCAACGTGCAATCGGTGCGATCTTCCATCGCCCGCCGCATGGGCGTGGACATCGGTGCAGTGGCGCCTGTGGACCGGCATGTGGAGGGGGTGGTGGAAATGGTGCTGGATGCGACCACCCGTGCCACCGAACCTTTGACGGCCGAGCGCCTGTTTGGCTGGCACGCCGCTTTGTTCCCTACTGGCTATTCCGGCATGACCCGGATTGAGGTGGGACAGTGGCGAACCGATGTCGAGGGGCCCATGCAAGTCGTGTCAGGGCATGTGGGACGGCGCAAGGTGCACTTTCAGGCCCCGCCTGCGCAGGCGCTTGCCGCCGAGATCGACCGCTTTCTGGCCTGGGCCAATGCCGAGACTGGGGAGCCTACGCTGATCAAGGCGGGGTTGGCGCATCTCTGGTTTGTGACGCTGCACCCCTTCGATGATGGCAACGGCCGCATCGCCCGCGCCGTGGGCGACCTGTTTCTGGCCCGCGCTGATGGCAGTCCGCAGCGCTTCTACAGCCTGTCGGCCCAAATCCAACGGGAGCGCAAGGACTACTACGAAGTGCTCGAGCGGACCCAGAAAGGCTCGCTCGACGTGACGGGCTGGCTGTCCTGGTTCCTGGGCACCCTCGGCCGCGCGGTAGCCAGTTCTCAGACCACCCTTGACGCGGTGTTGGTCAAGGCGCGGTTCTGGCAACGCTGGGCGGGTCAGCCGCTGAATGAACGCCAGGTGAAATTGCTCAACCGTCTGCTCGACGGTTTCGACGGCAAGTTGACCAGCAGCAAGTGGGCGGCGATCGCCAAGTGCTCGCCCGACACTGCGCTGCGTGACATCACGCAGCTGCTAGACCTCGGGGTACTCCAGAAAACACCGGGTGGGGGCCGCAGTACGGGTTACGAGCTGGCGGGGTGATTTGGCCAAATCGTCGAAGCCACGCCCTCAAGGCCAATGCGTTTCTATCTGGTTCGGAAAGCGGGCGCGGGTTCAGTTCCGTATTCCGCTTCAAGGGACAAATGGCCGAAACGGTGGACTTTGGGCCAAAACAGGGGACATTTGTTCGGACTACGAAGTGGAATCGAACTGTTCTCTGTCCAGTTCCCGGGCGAGTTCATGCCATCGTGGCACGCGCGATGGCGGTGCAGGCTCTGGCTCCGTATCTGGTTGTCGGGGTGCTTTGGGCTCCGGCGGCCGACCGACAGTGCTGTGGTTTTGCTCCCATTCCCAGAGGGCTTGCAGCGAGAAGCGGACGCTGCCAACCAAGGCCAGATGTGGAACCTGCTTCCTGGCACGGTATTCCGGGGTTGTGAACCAGTGTTTGGGCAGTCCGGTCGCCTCAATCACATCCTGGGCCGTGACGTAGAACGCCCCGGCATCTTCTTCCGTTTCAGGCTGTTCCTGCGGCCGAGTCACGACTTTGGGCACGCGTTCACCGTCACCAAGAATCGCTGACCAGTGCTGCGCGCTCTGTCGCTCGAAGCCGAGGATGTCGGCTTCGTGGTAACGGACATACTGGAACAATTTGTGCCAGGTGGGCCCTTCGTTGTCAGAACGCCAGCGTCGCAAGGTTTTCAGGCTGATCTTCCAGCGGGCGGCAAGCTGCCTTTCGGTCATCACGGGGTAGTGCATCTTCTTCTCCAAGACGGATGCCCCCATGACAACGCTGTTCACCGTAGAAGCCAAGTTGATGCTCAGGGCATGCCCGCGTCGCCAAGCTCGGGCGGCAGAGGCTTGTCAAGATCGACTTCGACACCTGCGACGATTGAGCGAATGCGGTCAACAAGGGCGCCATCGACCGGCACATACGTGGCTTCGTAAGCCTGCACGAGCCCTACCAGGTCGTTCAGCCGCTTACCCTCAGGCGTTTCCAGAGCAGGGTCTGAATCCACGAGCGCGGATGCTTCCTTGAGAGCGGCCCGGTACTCTGCCTCTGTGCGAATCTTGTGGAGATTCATGCTGATCGACCTCTCTCAAGCCTTGACGGTGTTCAAGCGCAGCATCAGCGTCATCGGATGCTGCGGTGACTCCTGGAAGCCGTAGTGCTCGTAGAACTGCTTGGCGCGGTCGTGAAGGGCGTGGACGAGTAGCGCCCGGACACCGGCGTTCTGCGAAACGCTCACCGCGCGACCGACCGCATCCTGCAGGAGGGATGCCCCAAGCTTGATGCCCTGCGCTCGGTGGTCGACAGCCAGCCGGGCCAGAACCATCACTGGAACGGGATCGGGCATGTTGCGTCGCACGTTGCTGGTTGCCGCCTGATGTGAAACCGCACCAGCGGCCATCGCGTAGTAGCCGTGGACACGCCCTTCCTGATCGGTGACGACGAAGGTGCGGCTGGCACCGCTCAAATGGTTCGTCAGTGCCCGGCGCTTGAGCCATTCATCGAGACTGGCTTCACCGCAAGCGAAATCATCCAGGATGTGGGTGGCGGCGAGCGGAATCGGTGCGTTCAGTTTCAAGCTCATGCCGCGCCGGTGCTCCAGGGCGCCTTGACGGCCATGAGACGTTCAAGCCCGGGATTGGGGCCGGGAGGTGCGTCGAGCATCGCGGTGAACTGCTTGAACTTGTCGGCGTCCAGACTGAAAAAGACCTGATCCAGCACGACAGACTGAGCACGGTCGCAGGCCGCTTCGAGCATGAAGTCGGATCGGTTCTTTCCGAGCAGACTGGCAGCGTGATCGATCAGGTCGCGCTGCTCGGGCAGGGCCCGCAGATTGATGGCGGCGTCACGCATTGGCTTCTCCTATTAATGCATACACAAAAGATATACGAATTGTCGCGCGGCGTGTAGCTGTTGTCAATACGCTGTCGAGGTCAGTCACGCAGGTGCGGGTGGTTCAGCCGGTGTTTTCACGATGCAAAACGGCCATTTGGTACAGGCGGGCGCCCTCAAGAGCAATGCTTTTCTAACGGACCTCATATACGGACGCGGGTTCAGTGCCGTGTTCCACCACCAAGAATCAAAAAAAGCCCAGCCCTTATCGGTTGGGCTTTTTGCTTTCCGGCGTTAGTTGCACCCAAGGATGGGGCTTTTCTAGGGTTTTTTAAGCGTGGCGGGGATGTGATGAAGATTTGGGTGGATGCGGATGCTTGTCCGGTGGTGATCAAGGACATCCTTTTTCGGGCGGCCAATCGGGTTCAGGTGGAATTGACCTTGGTTGCCAACCAGATGTTGCGCGTGCCGCCTTCCCCTTGGATCAAGGCAATTCAGGTGCCTTCTGGGTTTGATGTGGCCGATGCGCGAATTGTTGCGCTGGCTTCGGCTGGCGATATTGTAGTGACTGCGGATGTTCCGCTGGCAGCCTTGGTCGTGGAGAAGGGTGCGATGGTGATCGATCCGCGAGGGGAGTTGCTCGACAAGCGCAATATTCAGGAGCGATTGTCGATGCGTAACTTCATGGAAGGCTTGCGGAGCAGCGGTGTTGAAACTGGCGGGCCGCCGAGTTTTTCCGCGAGCGACAGGCAGGCCTTTGGCAATCAACTGGATCGTTTGCTGGCGAAACGGCCATTGTCCTGAGTTGGTCGGGGCTTGCCGCGCCGAAAAACAAAAGGACTTGGAGGAAGTCTCCAAGTCCTTGATTTTGGTGGGCCCGCACGGACTTGAACCGTGGACCAAAGGATTATGAGTCCTCTGCTCTAACCAACTGAGCTACAGGCCCGGAAAGCTTAGCTGCCGTTGGTGTCGATAAAGCTGCGCAGCTTGTCGGAGCGGCTGGGGTGGCGCAGCTTGCGCAGGGCCTTGGCTTCGATCTGGCGGATGCGCTCACGGGTGACGTCGAACTGTTTGCCGACTTCTTCCAGGGTGTGGTCGGTGTTCATTTCAATGCCGAAGCGCATGCGCAGCACCTTGGCTTCCCTCGTGGTCAGGCTGTCGAGAATGTCCTTGGTGACGCCGCGCAGGCTGGAGTACATCGCGGCATCAGCCGGCGCCAGCGTGGCCGAGTCTTCGATGAAGTCGCCCAGATGTGAGTCATCGTCGTCGCCGATTGGGGTTTCCATGGAGATCGGCTCCTTGGAAATCTTCATGATCTTGCGAATCTTGTCCTCAGGCATATCCATCTTTTTGGCCAGCGTGGCCGGATCGGGCTCGGCACCCGTTTCCTGCAGAATCTGGCGGGAAATCCGGTTCATCTTGTTGATCGTTTCGATCATGTGCACCGGAATCCGGATGGTGCGTGCCTGGTCGGCGATGGAGCGGGTAATCGCCTGACGGATCCACCAAGTGGCGTAGGTCGAGAACTTGTAGCCACGGCGATATTCGAATTTGTCCACCGCCTTCATCAGGCCGATGTTGCCTTCCTGGATCAGGTCGAGGAACTGCAGGCCGCGGTTGGTGTATTTCTTGGCAATCGAGATCACTAGACGCAGATTGGCTTCGGTCATTTCGCGCTTGGCGCGGCGGGCCTTGGCTTCACCGGTCGACATCTGTTTGTTGATGTCTTTGAGCTCCTTCAGCGAGATGCCGATGCGTTCCTGCAGGGCGAGCAGCTTGCGCTGTTCTTCCTGAATGTCGGGCGCGCTACGGGTCAGGATGGCGACGTAGGTTTTCGGTGCGGCGGCGATTTCGGCATCCACCCAGTCAACGTTGATTTCGTTGCCGGGGAAGGACTGAATGAAGTGCGGACGCGGCATCTTGACGCGGTCGACGCAGATATTCTGGATTTTTCGTTCGCAGGCACGGACTTGTTCAACCATGCCGCGAACGCTGTCGCACAGGCGTTCAATGGTGCGTGAGGTGAAGCGGATGTTGAGCAACTCGTCGGCGATCTGCTTTTGCAACTTGAGATAGGTCTTATCCTGCGATCCCTTGCTGACCAGGGCCTTCGCCATCTTGGTATGGATGGCGCGAATTTGCTTGAAGCGCTCCAGGCCGTCGGTCTTGAGTTGCAGCAGCGAGGCGGATGCGGCACCGCCGCCGTCGTCATCGCCGCTGTCGTCGTCATCGTCGCCACTGTCTTCGTCGTCGCTGGATGTGTCGGCGGCTGCCGGGACTTCTTCGACGGCATTGGGGTCGATCAGGCCATCGATCAATTCATCAATCCGCATTTCCTCGGTTTCGACCTTGGCGGCCATGTCGAGAATGTCGACGATGGTGGTCGGGCAGGCGGAAATGGCCTGGATCATGTGCTTGAGGCCTTCTTCGATCCGCTTGGCGATTTCGATTTCACCTTCGCGGGTCAGCAGTTCGACCGAGCCCATTTCACGCATATACATGCGCACCGGGTCGGTAGTGCGGCCAAATTCGGAGTCGACCGTGGACAGAGCCTGTTCGGCCTGGGCTTCGACTTCTTCATCGTCGGTCGCGGTGGCGGCAGCATCCGACATCAGCAGGTCTTCGGCGGCGGGCGCTTCATCGAAGACCTGAATGCTCATTTCGCTGAAGGTGGAAATGATGGCTTCGATACTTTCCGCATCAACGACATCGTCCGGCAGGTGGTCGTTGATTTCCGCGTAGGTCAGGTAGCCGCGTTCCTTGCCCAGCTTGATCAGCGCCTTGAGGCGCATCTTGCGCGCTTCAGCGTCGAGGGGCTCGGGAGTTTCAGTCATCGCGCCTTCGAGCAGCGCCTTTTCGGCCGCTTTCTCCTTGGCCTTGCTGATACGAGCCTTGGGCGCTTCCTTTGCGGTGTCTTTTGCCTTAGCCATGAACACGATCCGTTGAATTGGAGAAAACCATAAATTTTACCACAACTTAGCCCTGATTTCCCCGTTGGGTCAGCAGGCGGATGTAGGCCTGCTTTTCCTCGGCGGATAGCCCGGCGACGCCAAATTGCTGGGCTTTGATCTGAAGGGCATCGAACAGCCGCTTTTGTTCGCCGCTACGCAGCTTTTCCAGGGTGTCGCGAAATTCTTCATCCGCTTCGTCTTCGTCAAAAGGCAGGCCGAGAAGTTCAGACGCGGCCTGTTCAATCGCCTGTTCTTCGGGTTGCCCCCGAAGTTGTTCGCGCAGCAGGGCATAGCTGATGGCATTGGGGGAATTACTGGCGAGTGCGTGAAGGCGAACGAGTGCCGGGCGCTCCGGTGTGTCGGGCAGCAGTTCGGTTGGAAGCTCTGCCGCCAGGGCGGGTTTTTGCAACACGATGCGCAGGAGATTGCGGGTCAGCGAAGGCGCGGTGCGCTTGGCACGGGCTGGCGCGGCTGGCGTGTAGGATTTGAGATCGCACAGGCGCTCGACTTCCTGCTGGGCAAAGCCGCTGGCTTCCCCAAGGCGCTTGACCAGTTGCAGTCGCAGCAGGGGGGTCGGTAATTTGAGCAGCAGGGGTTTCGCTTCGTAGATCAGGCGGGCCTTGCCCTCGGAGCTGGTGAGGTCACAGCGCTGCGCCAGTTCGCGTAGCAGAACGTCGGAAAGCGGCATGGCCTGGGTGACCATGCGGTCAAAGGCCGGCTTGCCGTGTTCGCGGATGAAACTGTCCGGGTCATGCTCGGCGGGGAGAAAGACGAAACCGATTTGCTTGTTGTCCGCCAGGGCTTCCAGCGCATTTTCGAGTGCGCGCCAGGCGGCCTTACGGCCGGCGTTGTCGCCATCGAAGCAAAAAACGATGCGGTCCACCTGCCTAAGCAGTTTTTGCACGTGCGTGGGGGTGGTGGCGGTGCCGAGGGTGGCGACCGCATTGCCCACGCCGTTTTGCGCTAAAGCGATGACGTCCATGTAGCCCTCGGTGACGATGGCGGTATTGGTCTCACGCAAGGCTTGCCGGGCTTGCGGTAGGCCAAACAACTCGCGCCCTTTTTCAAAAAGCGGGGTTTCCGGGGAATTGAGGTACTTCGGTTCGCCCTGGTCGATGATGCGGCCACCGAAGGCGATGATGTCTCCCTTGGGGTTAATGATGGGAATCATCAGCCGATCACGGAAGCGGTCGTAGCGGCGCCCGCTTTCGTTGTCGATG
>JAKLLI010000080.1 GCA_023150195.1 Azonexus sp. | reverse complement strand
CGCGATCCACCTTGCCCGCCAGCCGTTTGATCTTGCTGTCGCGCTCATGCTCAATGCGCCCCGGATGCACATTGGACAAGCCAGAGCGGGCCAGTCGCGGCTTGAGTTTGGCGAGGCGCTTTTCCGAGACATCGAAGGCGTAGAGGCGGCCGGTATTGCGCATCTGCGCGCCCAGCAACAGGGTTTTACCGCCAGCACCGGCGCAGAAATCGACCACCATTTCACCGCGCTTGGCTTCCAGCACCAGGCCCAGCAACTGGCTGCCTTCGTCCTGAACCTCAAAACTGCCATCCAGAAACAGCGGATGCGTGGACAAGGCCGGTTTGTCGCGCAAGCGAATCGCCAGCGGCGAAAACTGGCCCACTTCGGCAACCACGCCGCTGGCGTTCAAGGCAGCCAGCACCTGGTCGCGACTGCCTTTGAGCGTATTCACGCGCAGATCGAGCGGCGCCGGGCGATTGAGGCCTTCCGCCAGTTCGATGATGGCTTCCGGTGAAAACTGGGTTAGCAGGCGTTCGTACAGCCAGTCCGGCAAATCGCAACGCACCGCAGGCGGCATCTCGGCCTCGGGCATGGCCTTGGCGGCAGCCAGCCAGGCCTCTTCGTTGGCATTGAGCACCGGCGCCAGTTCGCGCAGGCTCCAGCCACGCAGCACGCCCAGCGCCACCAGCAGGCGGTGACGGTTCGAGAGTTTGCCCGCACAACGGGCTTCCAGGCTGCGGCCCCGGCGCAGGATGGCAAACACCGTTTCGGCAACAAAGGCCCGGTCGGCATGGCCCATCTGGCGATGCTCGCGGAAATAGCGCGAGACCACGGCATCGGCCGGGTGATCAAAGCGCAACAACTGACCGAGCACAGCTTCGGCATGGGCAAACAGGGCGGGGGTAAAACGGGCTTTCATCGGAGTCCAGTAAATCAGGAAGCTAAGAAGAGGCGCCGGCTCAGGGCGAAGCCAACGCCGGATCGAAGGTGTCCAGCACCTGCATGTAGCTGTCGCCCTTGCGATCGGTGAAGCGGATTTTAACCGGCAAGCGCTGATGATCGAGCGCGATCCAGATTTCGGTGAGGGTTTCGCCGGCCACGCGCAGATGCAGGGTGCGGAAGGTGCCGGCGGGCGTAATCAGCGATTCCTCGCCCAGCGAATCGATCGCATAGCGCTGATATTTCTTGCCGGTGACCACGCCGATCTGCGTGCCACTGGCCGGGTCGGCCAGGTAGGCCAGCTGGTAATTGAGCGACAGAATGTCCTGCGTGCCGGGCGCGATGGCTTGCGTGCTGTCGTCGCGATCCAGATGCACTTCGCCGGTCGACCAGTCAAAGTCCGCGTTTTCCCGTGCCGGTGCCTCGTTCTTGAAGGTGCGGAAGTGCGCCGGCTGCAGGCCCTTGGCGGTCAGGCGGCCCGCGCTTTCGTTGCGCATGCTGAGCGATTTGAACAGGGCCACCACGCCACTGGTGCGGGTGACCCCGGTCAGCCGGTAGCTGCCGTCGGCGGCAAATGTCCAGCGATGCTCGGCCTCACCGATCAGCAGCGACAGCGATTCCTTGTAGATCGAAAAATGCAGGGCGCCGCTGGCCGGCAACAGGGGCTGCGGGGGCGTGTCGTCCGAGGCCACGGTCGACGCTCCGGACGGGGCATTTTCCGGAATGGCGGAAATGGCCTTGGCCGTCGCGTCATCCTTCACGGGCGCAGCCGTGCTGACTGGCAGGCGCTGGTCCACAGTGTCAGCAGGGAGCAATTTGGGTTTGGCGGCCACCGGGCGCGCCTTGGCCACCACCTTCGGTGCAGGGGGCGCCGCCGGCGGCAAGGGCGGCGCCTTCAGCGTGGCGTGCAGGGGCGCGGGCGGTTCCGGCTCGGCACCGAACAATTCGTAATCGGTGCCGAACAGCGCTGCGGCGTGGATGCCGAGCGAACCAACCAGCGCCGCCAGCAGGATCAGCGGCACGGATTCAGCCGAGGACGGGCGAAATCAGCGCGGCCGGTTCGGCCTGTTCGCCCTGCACACGCACCTTCATGCCGTCCAGTTGCAGACGGCCTTCGGCAAACCAGCGCACGGCCTGCGGATAAATTCGGTGCTCCTGTTTGAGAATGCGGGCGGACAGACTGTCTTCGGTATCGTCGTCGAGCACGGGCACCGCAGCCTGAATCACCACCGGCCCGTGATCCAGCTCAGCCGTCACGAAATGCACGGTGCAGCCATGCACGCGCACGCCTTCGTCGAGCGCGCGCTGGTGGGTGTGCAAGCCGGGGAAAGCCGGCAACAGCGAGGGGTGGATGTTGAGCAGGCGGCCTTCGTAATGGCGCACGAAGTCGGGCGTCAGGATGCGCATGAAACCGGCCAGCACCACCAGATCGGGGGCGAATTCGTCAATGCAGGCGGCCAGCGCCGTGTCAAAGGCTTCGCGCCCGGCAAAGGCCTTGTGGTCGAGACAGCGGGTGGCAATGCCCGCCGCGGCGGCGGTTTCCAGCCCCTTGGCATCGGGCCGGTTGGCAATCACGGCGGCGATATTGACCGGCAACTGGCCAGCGTCGCGCGCGGCGATCATGGCCTCCATGTTGCTGCCGCGCCCGGAAATCAGGATGACGATGTTTTTCATGTTTACAGCCCTACGGGGAGAAAGATGGCGGTGGCCACTGACTGGCTCAGGCGCGACAAAGTGCGCCCATTGCGGTCGGCGACGATGCGCGCCATGAAATCGAGCAGGCCGGTGATGCGGCCAAACTCGCGTTCGAAAGATAAATTGCGGTTCGCCGGGTCGAGTTCATTCGAGAGCAGATACCACTCGCCGGCGGGGTTGCGGTCGTGGCCGAGTTTCCAGATCGCGACCTCCATGTTGCGGGCCGTATTGAAGAGGTTGATCTCGTTCAGGCTATCGAGCATGTAGAACTCGGTTTTATGTTCGAAAGCGATGTCGACCATGGTCAGCAGGCCAAACATCAGCGCCGCCACCCGGTCGCCACTGTACGCTTCGGCAAAGGCCAATGCCGCCGCCTGCCGGCTACGCAAGCTCCCCAGTTCCGGCCAGTTGTGGCGAACGCGGTCGCGCAGGCGCGCCACGGCAGCCTCCCGGCTGAGCTGCCCGGCCTTTTTCCATTCGCGCGGATTGCGCTTGTAGAGCTTGTCCGCAATCAGCAGCAGGCCATCGACCACTTCGGCCCGATTGGCATCGGTGATACGGTCGACCTCGGTTTTGAGCAAATATTTGGCGTCGACCGTGGTTTCGCTGCGCCCATCCCGTCCCAGCCGCGTCGAGCAGGCGCTCAGCGTGACGGCCAGCAACAGGAGGAGCAGGCGGCGCATCAGGCCGTCCGGCGATGCTGCACGTAGCCAATGGCCACCGGCAGCAGCGAAACCGCGATGATGCCCAGAATCAGCACCGACAGGTTCTGCTTGATCCAGGGCAGATTGCCCAGCCAGTAACCGGCCAGACAGAGCGACACCACCCAGGCAGTCGCGCCGATCAGGTTGAACAGGGAGAAGCGTGCGTAGGACATCGCCCCGAGCCCGGCCACAAAAGGCGCAAAGCTGCGGAACAGCGGCAGAAAACGTGAAATCACCAGCGTCTTGCCGCCGTGCTTTTCGTAGAAGGCATGCGTTTTTTCCAGCGCCGCCTTGTTGAAAAACCGGGAGTTCTCCCAGGCCTCGATCTTGTGCCCGAAGACCCGGCCAATCTGGTAATTGACCATGTTGCCGAGCACGGCCGCAGTGAGCAGGACGGCAATCAAGACACCGATGTCCATGCCGCCCTCACCGATGGCGGCCAGCGCCCCCGCCACGAACAGCAGCGAATCGCCCGGCAGGAAGGGAAACACCACAAACCCGGTTTCGGCGAAGATGATGAAAAAGAGAATGCCGTAAATCCACACGCCGTACTGCTGGACCATCACCGCCAGATATTTGTCGAGATGCAGGAGGATGTCGATGAATTGGGTGAGGAGTTCCATGCGCGGCGCCGGGGGTTGGATGAGGCCGCATTATAATCCGCGCATGCCGACCATCGCCCGCCTCCCCGACCTCCTGATCAGCCAGATTGCGGCTGGCGAAGTGGTCGAACGCCCCGCCTCCGTGCTCAAGGAATTGCTCGAAAACAGTCTGGATGCCGGCAGCACGGCCATCCAGGTGCATCTGGAGGAAGGCGGGGTCAAACTCATCCGCATCACTGACGACGGCTGCGGCATTGCCCGCGACCAGCTGGCGCTGGCGCTGACGCGGCATGCCACCTCCAAGATCACGACGCTCGACGACCTTGAGCACGTCAACACCCTCGGTTTCCGGGGCGAAGCGCTAGCGTCGGTGGCCTCGGTCGCACGACTGAGCATCAGCAGCCGCGAACGGGGCGCCGGCCATGCCTGGAAACTCAAGGGCGAGTCCGGCGCCGAACCGGAACCGGTCGCGCTGATGGCCGGCACCGTGGTCGAAATGCGCGATCTTTACTACAACACCCCGGCGCGGCGGAAATTCCTCAAGTCCGAAAGCACCGAATTCGCGCACTGCGCCGACGCCGTCCGCCGCCTGGCACTCACCCGGCCTGACGTCGCCATCAGCCTCTCGCACAATGGACGCAGCCTGTTTCAACTGGCGCCGGCAGATGCGCCGCGACGCATTGCCGACATTCTGGGCGACGATTTTCTGGCGGCATCGCGCGCGGTCGACGCCGCCGCCGGGCCAATTTCACTCGCCGGTTTTGCGATCGATCCAACACGGGCGGGCGAAACCAAGGACGGCCAGTACGTTTTCGTCAATGGCCGCTTCGTGCGCGACAAGGTCATCGGCCACGCGCTGCGCGAGGCCTATCGCGATGTCCTGCATGGCAGCCGGCAGCCCGCCGTCTGCCTGTTTCTGAGCATTGACCCGGCCTTGCTCGATGTGAATGTGCATCCGGCCAAAACCGAAGTCCGCTTCCGCGATTCGCGGGCCGTTCATCAGTTCGTCTTTCATGCCCTGCAGCGCACGTTGGCCGCGCCGGTTCAGGTCTCGGCGGCGCCCACCCTCGCGACCGCCGTCGCCCCCAATCCGCCGCCTGCGGTCGACCACCCGGCTCCTGCCCAATTCCGCTACACCCCACCCCATCAGCACAGTCTGGGCGTGGCCGAACCCGGCGCTGCCGCGTATCTGGCCTTCGCCCAGGCGGCACAGCGTATCGGCCAGAGCACGGCTGCCGCTGAGACACGCCCGGCTTTTTTGCCTGCCACGCCGGTTGACCGTGACACGCCCCCGGCGTCCACCAGCGCGGAATCCCCGCCCCTGGGCTACGCGCTCGCCCAACTCCACGGCATCTACATCCTGGCCCAGAATGCAGCGGGCCTGATTCTGGTGGACATGCACGCCGCCCACGAGCGCATCCTGTACGAAAAACTCAAGACCGCCTTCGATGCCCGCGAGATCGCCAGCCAGCAGTTGCTGATTCCGGCCGTCTTTTCGGCCGATGCGCTGGATATTGCCGCTGTTGAGGAACATGGCGACGCCCTGGTCGAACTGGGTTTTCAGATCACGCCGCTCGGCCCCAACCAGTTGGGCGTGCGCGCCCTGCCCGCGCTCTTGCAATCCGGCGATCCCACGGCACTCGCCCGCCGCCTGATCGCCGAATTGCGCGAACACGGCATCAGCCAGTTGATCACCGCCCGCCGCAATGAATTGCTGGCCACCATGGCCTGCCATGGTGCTGTCCGCGCCCGCCGCCAACTGACGGTGCCGGAAATGAACGCGCTCTTGCGCCAGATGGAAGACACCGAACGCGCCGGCCAGTGCAACCACGGCCGCCCGACCTGGACGGCGCTCAGCCTGGCCCAGCTGGATTCGCTCTTCCTGCGCGGTCAGTAGGCCGCACCCGGTTAAAACAGCTTGAAGCGACGGATGATGCGGCCCAGATAGTCCGCCGACCCATTGAGCTTTTCAACCGCCTTGTTCGCAGCGGCCGCTGACTCAAGATTGCCTTCGACCAGCGCCGCCACGCGCTCCATGTTTTGCGCAATGTTTTCGCTGGCCATCGCCTGCTCGCTGGCGGCGCCGGCAATGTCATGGGCCATGCCGCTCACTTCCACGCTGCTGTCCGTAATCCGTGCCAGATTGTCACCGCTCGCGCGGATCATGCCGATACCGTTTTCCACCTCGACCACGGCCTCATCCATCGCCCCCACCGCCAGATCGGCAACGCGCCGGATCTCGGTCACATTGGCGGCGATATCGCGGGTAGACAGCGCCGTGCGTTCCGCCAGTTTGCGGACTTCATCTGCCACCACGGCAAAACCTCGCCCCGCTTCACCGGCCCGGGCCGCTTCAATCGCGGCGTTCAGGGCCAGCAGATTGGTCTGGTCGGCAATCTCGCGAATCACGCGGGTGATGTCGCCGATCTTGGCAATTGCCTGCCCCAATTCGCCGATGGTGTGACTGGAGGCCTTGACCGAATCGACCACGCGCGCCGTCGCCTGCACGCTGGCATCCATGCTGGCCTGCGCCTCACCCACGCGCAAACGGGCATCATCGGCCGCCCCGGCCGCGTGATTGGCATTGTCCGCAACCTCGCGCACGGACTGGCTGAACTCTTCAGTCGATGCCGCGACGCTGGCTGCCCGTTCTCGTTGCTGCTCGGATTGATCGACCACGTTGGCGGTCTGCCACATCACCTGCACCGCTTCCTGGGCAATCTGCGCGCTGGCCGCCCGGATTTCATCCAGCATCACCTTGAGACTGACCTGCATCGCGGCCAGTTCGGCCAGCGCCCGCCCGGTTTCATCCCGGCCGGTGATGTCGACCGACTCATTCAGATGGCCCTGCCCCATGCGGCTGAAGTGGTGAATAATTTCCTTCATCCGCACCGAAAACCGCCCTGCCAACAGCCACCCGGGCAGCACCACCAGGCATGCAGCCGCCACCAGCGTGCCGATCAGCGCGGCGCGCAGCGTCCCATCGCCGCCCGCGCCCCCTTGCCAGGCAATCCCGGCCAGTGCAGCGAAAATCAGCGTCGCCAACCCCATCAGCAGCCGCAAACGTGCCGCCAGCCCAATCTGCCGGTACCACGGCAAGCGCCCCCCCAGCCTCGCCCGGCCAGCGTTCATCTGTGCATACAACGCGCTGGCCTTGGCTACCGCCTCCGCCGTCGGTTTGGAGCGCACAGACATATAGCCGACAATTTCATCATGGCGCGACACCGGCACGACAAAGGCATTAACCCAGTAAAAATCGCCGTTCTTGCAGCGATTTTTGACCAACCCCTGCCACGGATAACCAGATTTGATGGTCCGCCACAAGTCCTCGAACGCGGCGGGCGGCATATCCGGATGGCGCACCAGGTTATGGTTTTTGCCGATCAATTCGTCACGATCGAAGCCGGAAATGGCGACGAAGGCGTCGTTGGCGTAGGTAATGGCCCCTTTCAGGTCCGTTTTGGACACAAGGTACTCCCCCTCGGGGAAGGCTTGTTCGACCGTGGTCACGGGGAAATTTTTCTTCACCCTCTCTCTCCAATCTTTTTTGTTGGCATGGCGCCTTTGTGTGGCCGGATTATCGGCATTCCAGCGAAATTCTCAAGGCTTGAAATCAAATTCGGCAGCCGTTGGCCAATCTGGCGAAAAAAACCTGGCCTTCGCCGGGAACCGCTGCTGGCACAAGTCATCTACTCATGACACCTTTCACTGTCATGCCTTG
>JAKLLI010000079.1 GCA_023150195.1 Azonexus sp. | reverse complement strand
GGTGGCAATGTGCTCCTGCTCGACGAACCGTCCAACGACCTCGACGTGGAAACCCTGCGTGCGCTGGAAGATGCGCTGATCGAATTCGCTGGCTGTGCGATGGTGATCTCCCACGATCGCTGGTTCCTCGACCGCATCTGCACCCATATCCTGGCCGCCGAAGGTGAATCGCAATGGACCTTCTTCCCCGGCAACTACCAGGAATACGAGGCCGACAAGAAACGCCGCCTCGGCGAAGAAGGGGCCAAGCCCAAGCGGATTCGCTACAAGCCGATCACCCGCTGAAAAATGCCGGATGGCCGCGGTCGACCGTGGCCATCCGAAAAAATGCCGGACAGCAAAACGGGCGCCCTTTCGGCGCCCGTTCCTTTTGTTCTGCCCCCCGCCCTTGCGGAAGGCCGAAGCCGTATCTTAATGCTTCATCAGGCTGGCAGAAAACACCGCCTTGGATTTGTCCGAAAAATGGAAGTCGGCGAAAGCGCGGTCAATGGCTTGCGCGTTGCGACCTTCGGAATGATCTTCAAAACTGATCCCCAAGAGCTTGCCGTTGGCGGCCAGCGTCTGGAATGCATAGCGCCAGCGCTGCGCTTCAGCCAGCCGCTCACGCAGTTCGGCTTCGTTGGAGATGGCGATTCCCGCTTTTTTCAGGGAATCCAGAAACTGCTCGAAAGATTCGTTGCTGAGGCTGCCCATGTTGTTTGTCTCCAGTTAACTTCCGTTGAAACACCGATATACCCAAGCCGCTTTCGCATTGGCCAACACCGAAGGCAAGGCCGTTGAATGCGATAATGCTGCCCATGAAACCTAATCAGACGCTCTCCGCTGCCCTGCCGGAACTTCGTCCCGAGCAATCCATCGATCTGCTCAAGGAACTCCATATCCTGACGCGTGACGGCAAACTCAACCAGGACACCCGCCGCAAGCTCAAACAGGTTTACCACCTGGTCCAGTTCATCGAACCTCTGCTCGAAGAAGCCGAAAGTCTGGTCGACCACGGGGCCGGAAAATCCTACCTCGGCTTCATCTTGTACGATCTCTGTATCAAGAAGCGTGCCAGCGGCAACGTATATGGGATCGAAACCCGGGCCGAACTGGTAGCGCGTTCACGGGCGCTGGCGGACAAACTGGGCTTCGAGCGCATGCAGTTTCTGGCCTGCACGGTTGAAGAATCCCTCCATGACGCCGCGCTACCCGAACGGGTTGACGTCGTCACCGCTCTGCATGCCTGCAACACGGCCACCGATGATGCCATTCGCTTTGCACTGGCCCGCCAAGCCCGTCATATCGTGCTTGTGCCCTGTTGCCAGGCCGAAGTGGCGGCAGAAATGCGGGCCCGAAAAAATGACTCCCTGAGCCGTACGCCGCTCTCCGAACTGTGGCGTCACCCCATCCATACCCGCGAGCTGGGCAGCCATCTCACCAATGTGCTCCGCTGCCTCTTGCTGGAGTCCCACGGCTACGACGTCACCGTCACGGAACTGGTTGGCTGGGAACATTCGATGAAAAATGAACTCATTATTGCCAGCAAGCGCGGCGCACCCCGGAAAAATGCCCGGGAGCGCGCCGAATCTATCCTTGCAGCCTTCAACATCGAAGCCTTGTCATCACGATTTATCTATTAAAAACAAACTGATGCGCCCCAACCACCCCCTGGAACTCCTGGCCCCGGCCAAAAACGCTGCCTTCGGTATCGAAGCCATCAAGCATGGCGCCGATGCCGTTTATATCGGCGGCCCCGCCTTCGGCGCCCGCTACGGGGCCGGCAATTCTGTCGCTGAAATCCGACAGCTCTGCGATTACGCCCACCGCTTCCACGCGCGCGTTTTCGTTGCCGTGAACACCATCCTGCATGACGATGAGCTCGAAGCCGGTCGCCAGCTATGCTTGGAACTGTACGAAGCCGGTGCCGATGCCCTGATCATTCAGGACATGGGGCTACTTGAGATGGAACTCCCGCCAATTCAATTACATGCGAGCACACAGACGGATAATCGCAATCCGGAAAAGGTCGCTTTTCTGGCCGATGCCGGATTCTCCCAAGTGGTCCTCGCCCGCGAAATGAGCATTGAAGAAGTGGCGGCAGTGGCGGCGAAAACGCCGATTGCGCTGGAATATTTTGTCCACGGTGCGCTCTGTGTCGCTTATTCCGGACAGTGCTACATCAGCCACGCCCACACCGGCCGCAGCGCCAATCGCGGCGAGTGTTCGCAGGCTTGCCGGCTGCCCTATACGCTGGTTGACGACAAGGGCAAGGTGATTACGGAAAACCAGCATTTGCTGTCGATGAAGGACAACAACCAGACCGATAATCTGCTCGCCCTGGCCCGTGCCGGCGTGAGTTCCTTCAAGATCGAAGGCCGCCTGAAAGACCTCTCCTACGTCAAGAACATCACGGCCCACTATCGGTCGCTGCTCGACGACATCATCGCCCGCCACCCGGAATTCACGCGCAGTTCCAGCGGCCGTAGTACCTACACCTTCACGCCGCAGCCGGACAAAACCTTCAATCGCGGCTACACCGATTATTTCGCCGGCGGGCGACAAGACGATATCGGTGCCTTCGATTCCCCGGCCTTTGTCGGGGAACTGATCGGCAACGTCACCGCCATCGGCGACAGCGGGTTCACGGTCGACGCGGAAAAACCCTTCAATAATGGCGATGGTGTCTGCTTCTACGACGCCCACGGGGAAGTCGTAGGCATGCGCATCAACCGGGCTGAAGGGCTGACGCTCTACCCGGCCAATCTGCCGGAGGAACTGAGCGAAGGCGCCACCTTGTTCCGTAACCGCGACCAGGAATTTGAGCGGGCGCTGGAGAAGGATTCCGCCGATCGCCGTGTGTCGCTAAAAGCCGAATTCCGCGAAACCGACCCCGGCTTTGCGCTGACGCTCACCGATGAAGACGGCGTCACGGTGACGGTCAACCTGCCGCGCAGCGAAAAAATCGGTGCTGAAGTCGCCCAAAACACTGAGCAAGCCATGAGCAAGCTCAAGGAGAATCTCGGCAAGTTCGGCAATACCCTGTTCCTTGCCGAGACAGTCAGCATCGATCTCCGCGAGCCCTGGTTCTTCCCGGTCAGCGCCATCAACGGCCTGCGCCGCGAGGCCACTGAAGCGCTGGAAGCCGCCCGCATCGCGGCCCATCCACGCCCATTACGTGCAGCGCCCGCTGCCAACCCGCGCCCCTACCCGCAGGAAGAACTGACCTATCTCGGCAATGTTTTCAATGCCAAGGCCCGCCAGTTTTACGAAAAACACGGGGTTCGCTTGATTGAGGAAGCTTACGAGGCCGGCAACGAAAAAGGCATGGTGTCGCTCATGATTACCCGCCACTGCCTGCGCTACAGCTTCAACCTGTGTCCCAAGGAAGTGAAGCACCTCAAGCCCGACCCGATGACCCTGATCAACGGCAACGAAAAACTCATCCTCAAATTCGACTGCAAGGCCTGCGAAATGCACGTCGTTGGCAAAATGAAGAAGGGTGTGAAGCTGAATCTGGGCAGCATCCGCCCCAATTAACCCGGCGGCAGGCGTAAAAAAAGCGGACCCGCGGGTCCGCTTTTTTTGTGAGGAAACCGCTTACTGCACGCGAATCTCGACGCGGCGGCCCTCTTCCGGGCTGCCCGTACCCACGGTGGATTCAGGTTTGCGCAGTTTGACACGGTCGACCGCAACACCGCCGGCGACCAGCGCCTCGCGCACGGCCAGCGCACGCTGTTTGGCCAATTCGGCATTCATGGCCGGATCACCGGACTCGTCGTGGAAACCCGACAGCAGCACAATCGCTTCCGCCTGAGCCGCCAGTGCTTCAACGGTTTTGGCCACCACGGCCTGATCTTCGGCATTCAGCGCGGCAGAACCCACGGCGAAATACACCTTGGCCAACGCCTCACCCACCGGCGCAATGTCGCTTTCTTCCACCACGGCCACCACGGCGGCAGGCGCTTCAGCGGCCGGCGGTACTGCCGGTTGCGCAGATTGCGACGACTTCCAGATGGCCAGACCGGCCACCAGCGCAATCACGCCAGCCACCACGAAGCCCAGCACCGCAAAAACAATCCCTTGTGTTTCGTTATCGTCTTGATCCGACATGCTTCTCTGCCTTTCTTCGATGATGTAAAAATACCCAGGCATTCTAACTGCCAGCGCCCGGCTTGAGTACCTCGGGGCGCAATTCGAGCGAGGTATCGCCCTGGGCGATCCACACCGTCCCCTCCTGAATCGTGCAATCCACCTTCATGCCACGCTCAGCCAGCCCGGACAGCGCCTGCGCATCCTCGGCCGTCAGCCTGAGCACCGTCAAATTGTCGTAGCGGGCAAGCGCCGCCGAATTTTCCGCCCACCACACGTCGACCGCACGCGCGCCGTAGCTCAGCACTATCGCCCGATCCGCCTTGTTGGCGCCCTTGCGAATGCGCGTTTCGTCCGGCGTGCCAACCTCGATCCAGGTCCGCACCACGCCGGAAGGATCGATTTCCACCAGTGCCGGTTCGTCATCACTCGACAAGCCCTTGCCAAAACTCAGGTCCTGACTGGCAAACAGGGCGAAAGCCAGCAGTCGCACCATCATGCGCTGATCGTTCTCCGAGGGATGACGCGCCAGCGTCAGGGCATATTCGGCAAAATGGCCGCGATCGAGATCGGAGACCTGCAAGTCAGCCTTGAAGATGGTGGATTTAAGTGCCATGTCCCGCCCCGGAAAAAGCGCGGATTATCCCATGACGCCGCCAGCCTCACGCGCTAGCATGCAAGCCTTGCTCCAGTCACCCGAATCGGCATGCCTGAAATTCACGCAGTTTCCAGAAAACGCTGTGCCAGTTGCGACCGCTGGCGCGGCGAACGATCACCCGGTCACGAACCGGACACCGTGCTGATCGAATCCGAAACCAGCACCGGTTTGTGCTGCGGCGGCCCCTGGGACAATTCGGAACGCCGGGCACGCTCGGCCTGTGGCCATTGGCTACGCTGGCAACAACTGCCGACCGCCTGACTCAGCTGGCGGCAAATGTCTGGCAAAGGTAACGGGTGCGCGCCTCGATCTTGCCAAACAGGAAATTCAGGTCGGCATGCCAGTCAAGCGACAACTGCTGGCATGCCGCCTCTGACAACTGCCCCACCCGCGCCTCCTCATGCCGCGACAGATCGAGCGCGTTGGCAATGGCTTCGGCCACATGCGTCGTCGCCACCAGTTTGTCGGCCGGCGGATACAGATCGTGATGATGCGAAATGGCAGCGACCACCGACGCCGGCAAATGCCAGGCCGTCGCCAGCACCCGCCCGACCACACAATGATCGGTCCCAAAATGCTGACGCTCGGTGTCCAGGATGCAGGCCTTCGTCTGTGCCTGCATGGCCATCCGCACCATCTGGAATTCCAGCGGATAACAGCGCGCCATCCACAATTGCCCGATGTCGTGCAGCAAACCGCCCACCAAAGCGTAGTCGACCGAATAATGGGCGATCCGCGCCAGTTCCTGCGCCGCAACCCCAACCGCGACGCTGTGCTCCCAGAAATAGTTGCTCATCCGGCTTTCGCGGGAGAACTCTGCCAGGCTGACTGCCAACACGATTTCCCTTACCCGTGACAAGCCCACCAGCGAGATGGCCACCTGCATATCCCGGAGTTCGCGCGGCGTCCGTCCGCCCATCGCCGCCGAATTGGCCAGCGAGAACACCCGCCCGGTAATGACCGGGTCGCGCTCAACCAGTGAACACAAGGTGCCGATGGTGGCATTGTCGTCATCCAGCGTTTGCAGAATGTCATTCACCACCGCCGGAAATGCCGGCAACAAGGCGGCCCGCTCGATGATCTCGGCTTCGCTCAGATGCAGGGCCATCAAATGCTCCGATACGCCAGCACGGCCTTGTACAAACCCGCGATGGCCGGCCGATGCCGATCGACCAAAGAAAAAATCACATCCAGCCTGGCCTGCGCCTGAGCCAGCGCTTCCGCACATTCTGCGTCGCTACGGGTATCCGCCACCGCGATACAGACAAACTCCCCGTGGCGCAGCGCGATCTGGCGAATATTCTGTTCGGTCAGCACATGGCCTGCCGGCAGGGAAAAATTGGTCACCCCGTGTTCGGCAATGGTCAGCGGCGCGCCGAGAACCATCTCTTCCTCTGCCTCGGACAAGGCGATGTAGCGCAAACGGGTTTTCATGATCGCGGTCTCCTGAGCGTGACAACTACCGGACAACCGCCTCACTATATATCAAATATCTCAAATATAACACCCGAGTTTAGCCATCCATGTTTTCGATCAAGACAAACAGGCGCTGATAAAAATTGGGGTCGCTCACCGTTTCATCGCCCACTTTCACGAGCGAGCCGGAATCCGAGGGCCAGGGCAGCGAAATCGAGCCAATCCCCGCCACGCTCAAACCGGTGCTGCCATTGGCCGCTTTCAACTCATAGCGCGTTTGCAGGGCGTTGGCGTAAACGGTGGCGCCACTGCCCGTGGGTTCCGGGAGGCAAACCAGCGTGATCCTCAGTTGCAACTGGGTATCCGCCTGCGGCAGGAAAAATTTGGTCCCCCGGATATTGCGCTGTGACAGGGTTTCAACTTCATAGCCCTGACTCAGGAGTGCCCGGCGGCCCCGATCGCACGCCTGATCGGGGTCGGCATCGGTATGAAACTGGAAAGGGGTTTCCGGTTCGAAAGATTCCGTACGATAGGCCGATGGCGGCTTCGAGGCACACGCCGAGAGGCCCAGCGTGGCCGCCAGCAACAGACAACAACCCAAGGCAGCAGAGTTCATGGCATCGATTTAGCAAACGGGAAGCGGGATTCTACTTTGCGGCATCGCGAAACGCGCCACCATTTGTCACACACCCGGGGTCAGGCTCACGCCCCGCTTGTCATGGAGGATCAGCGGCACGCAACGCGCCTTGTCGTGGTAGATCCCGACGCAGTCCAGACACTGGAAACAGGCGTCGTAGCGAATCTCGCCCCCGGGTTCGATGGCATCGTATTCGCACACCACCTTGCAGCGCTGGCAGGGCTGACCACACTCGCTGCGCCGGGGCAGCCAGCCCCAAAGACGCAAGCGGCCACCCAGCGACATCGCCCCGCCCAACGGGCACAGAAACCGACAGAAGGCCTTGTAATACAACAGGCTGGCCAGCAGCAAGACGACAGCGTAGGCGACGAAAGGCCAACTGCGATCAAAGGCCACGGTAATTGCCGTCTTGAACGGCTCCACCTCATTCAGGCGCTCGCCAAGCTGCGGTGCCAGCCACGCCGCCGCAAGCAATACGGTCAACAGCAGATAGCGCCCATTTTCCAAGCGCTTGGCCAGGGCCAGCGGAATACGCATCTGGCGGATTTTCAATATGCTGGCCGCCATTCCCACAAATTCCTGCATGGCACCAAACGGACACAGCCAGCCACAAAACGTGCCCCGCCCCCAGACCAGAAAACTGATCACCGTAAACCCGATCAGCATCAGCGAGATTGGATCGTAGAGATAACTGCTCAGCCCACCGCCTGCTTTCAAGGCCTTGATCGCCCCGGTGATTTGCACGATCGACAGTTGCCCCTGCGCGTACCAGCCGATGAAAACCAGCGTAAACACGAGAAACGCAGTGCGAAAACGCCGCAGCCGCACCGGTGCCACGGCGATCCAGCGCGGCCTCGCCAAAACCCCGGCAAGCAGCACCAAGGCAGCACCGAG
>JAKLLI010000078.1 GCA_023150195.1 Azonexus sp. | reverse complement strand
GGGTATCCGTGGCCAGCTGAATCAGGTGGGGTCCGGTCGACACTTCGCCCTTGCGAAAAACCGGCTTCGATTCGCTATCAAAACCCAAGACATCCGCATTCGGCAATGCCCGCGTGGCCTCCGCGAGCGCGGCCTCGGTATTGACCAGCACAATCTCGGCCAGCGACACCCCGGGATAGACCGGCAGGGTCGCAAGATCCAATTCGTGCGCCAAGCGAATGCCCGTCATGACATCCGTTCGCCCAGCCAGCAACCAATCGCCTGAATTTCCTCAAGGCAGACGCTGTGTGCTATCGGGTACGTCCGCCAATCAACACCGTAACCGCGCGCCAGCAGAAAGTCCCTGGCCTGCTTGCCCAGTCCCGGAGAGACCACATCATCGTACTCCCCGTGAGCAGCAAACACCGGCAGCGTACGATTCGCTTCACTGATGCACGCATCCAGCAAGTCGGTCGAAGGCACATAGGTCGACAAGGCAATCAGCCCACCCAAGCGCTGTGGATAGCTCAGTGCGGTCATATAGGCGACGGCACCGCCTTGCGAAAATCCCGCCAGGAAAATGCGCGCAGCAGGAATGCCCAGTGCGATTTCCTGCGCGATCAGGGCGCTGACCCGGTCGCGAGATTGAAGCAGACCCGCTTCATCAATCCGGCGGGCATTCGGAGAAAGCGAAAGAATGTCGTACCACGCCGGCATGGTGTAACCGCCATTACAGGTCACCGGCATCTCGGGGGCATTGGGAAATAAAAACCGGACGCCTACGCCGGCAGGTAAACCCAGATCGGGTACCACGGGCACGAAGTCGCTACCATCGGCGCCCAGCCCATGTAGCCAGATAACGCTATGGCTTGGCGAACCGCCGTGTTCAAGCGTGATGCAATCCATCGTGGAATTCATGGCATTCTCCTCTACCGTGCATCCACGTCCCCGCTAACGACGGGGCATCAATGCCGAATCAGGGGGCCATTCTAATTCCTGAACCATCGACCTTCGAAATTGAGGGCAAAAAAAACAGGCTGAAAACAGCCCGTTTTTCTTCCGAGAAAATCGGATAAATCAGCTTACTTGGCAACGCAGTAAAAACCACCACCAACAAAGGGCTTTCCATCTGCATTTTGTGCCTTCGGATGATAGCCAATGGCCTTGTACTGAACATCCTTGGTGTTGAGGCCACTACACTGCTTTTCGCCGCGTGCCGCTTCAGAGGCAGGTACCGGGCCAAATGCGGCTGAACTGCTCCAGCCCAGGGTTTTGCCCTCCTGCACCAGTTTCGGCGGCGTATCGCTGGGTGCGGAACCGATGGTCGGCGCCATCACGCAAGCACTCAACAGCGCAGCAGAAGCCAGCGAAACAACACCCAATTTGATAATGCGATGAACCATGATTTGAACTCTCCATGTAGCACACAAAAACTATCGGAAGCATCTTGTTTTCAGGTATTCCGATAGACCAATGGCTGCAAGATAGCATGCGCAGATCAAGGTCCGATAAGCCCCATCACATTCTTTACAAATACGAAATTATTCATACATTTACACTAGGTTTACAATCCCATGCACATCTTCAAACCATCACGCAACACGCCAAGGAAAGTAGTGTCAGGAGCGCGCTAGCAGATAGGTTTTGTAAGCCATATCTGACACCAGAATATGGTCAATCCACCAGGTTTCGAGATAGCGTTGCAGCCGCAATTTATCTGGCTCGCCATGGATCGCATCGAACATGAATTCGACAAGACTCTCACTGTATGCGTCGTGCTCCTGCTTTTGCGCGGCCAAAGCGGGGTAGTCCACGGCCTTGAGCACGGCTTCCTCGGTCTGAAAATGCATGCTGGCGTACGCAGCCAGGTCATTGAGAATATTGTGAAATTCTTCCAGGCTTTGCTTGTCGCGACGAAACTCGTACGCCGACACGCGCTTGCACAAAGCCAGCAATCGCTGATGTTGCGTGTCGAGCGTCAGGTGTCCGACGCTGTATTCGGGTCGCCAATCGGATAAATCCGGCATTCGTTCTTGATCTGTCTGGAAGTGAGCGGGCATTTTAGGCACTACGCCAAACGTCAGCATGATGCAGGTCAACTTATCGCCATATGAAACGGGCGTTTTCATTGTAAAACATCAGATTGGCGGATCGCCATCCACGTAAACCCCCGAGTGCCTTCCGGTAAAATCCTGGCCCATGAAGCCAATCCAAGATCCAAGCCACAACTCTCCCCTGGGCAAGTCTACCGACTACCGCGCCGATTACGCGCCCGAGTTGCTCTATCCCATTCCCCGTCAGATCAAGCGCGATGAACTGGGCATGAGCGCCGACGCCCTGCCCTTTGTCGGAGAGGATGTGTGGAACGCCTACGAAATCTCGTGGCTGAATCCGAAGGGCAAACCGGTAGTCGCGTTGGCGACGTTCTGTATCCCTGCCGACAGCCCGAATCTGATCGAGTCAAAGTCGTTCAAGCTCTACCTGAATTCCTACAACCAGACCCATTTCGACAGCCTCACCCAGGTTTGCACGCAGCTAACCCAGGATTTGTCCGCTGCCGCCGGCGCGGGCATTCGCGTAGACATGGCTGATTTGCGCGGTCGACCGGCCGTGGCCGTCGATTATCCGGCAGGCAACTTACTCGACGATCTCGACATCGAATGCGATCGCTATCAACCGGACCCCACGCAACTGCTCACGGTCGACGGGCCGCTAACCGAAGAAACGCTCTACTCGCACCTGCTCAAGTCCAATTGCCTGGTGACTGGCCAGCCCGACTGGGCGATGGTGGTGATCCGTTACCGTGGTCGCCCCATCGATCACGCCGGCCTCTTGCGCTACATCGTGTCCTTCCGCAACCACAACGAATTTCATGAGCAATGCGTAGAGCGGATTTACTGCGATATCCAGCGCCAATGCCAGCCAGAAGCACTGGCAGTGCATGCCCGCTATACCCGCCGTGGCGGACTGGATATCAATCCCTTCCGCAGCAGCGGCCATTTCCCTTCACCGGACAACACCCGCGAAGTGCGCCAGTAGGACTCAGTCGGCCGGCTTGAGGCTGCGCGCGCCCGGCAGCCATTTTTCCAGCGTCGCCTTGAGTTGCAGCGCGTTGATCGGCTTGGGCAGGAAGTCGTCCATTCCGGCCTCACGGCAGCGCGCCCTATCCTCGTCAAACACATTGGCGGTCAGCGCCACGATGGGCACCTTGCGCGCCACACCTTCCCGGGCTTCGTACTCTCGAATCAGGCGGGTGGCTTCCAGACCATCCATCACCGGCATCTGGTTATCCATCAGGATCAGGTCAATGGTGGCGCCTTCGCCCAGATACAACTCCAGCCCGCGCGCCCCATCTTCGGCGCCCACCACGCGATACCCGAACTTGAGCAGCAGACGTTCGATCACGCGGCGATTCACTTCGTTATCTTCCACCAGCAGGATGCGTTGCTGGGCTGCCACCGCCTGAGCTTCCGCCTCAGGCAATACCGCCAGCCCTTGCAGTGGCGCCTTGAGCGCTTGGCCGTGTAGACAGGGGATATCGAACCAGAAGCAGGATCCGCGGCCATATTGACTGTTGACCCCGGCGCTACCGCCCATCCGCTCTGCCAGCGAGCGAACGATGGACAAGCCCAGCCCGGTGCCACCGAAACGGCGAGTGGCCGAGGCGTCCACCTGAGAGAAGGGCTGGAATAGCAGTGCTTGCTGACCGGGGGGAATGCCAATGCCCGTATCGATCACGCTGAAGCGCAGCACAACGGCCTCGCAGCCGTGAACCACGGTGGTTTCACGCACCGCCGCCTCGATGCGGATGTTGCCGTGATCGGTAAATTTGACCGCATTACTCACGAGATTGCCCAGCATCTGACGCAGACGGATCGGGTCCCCCTTGTACCAGGCGTTATCGGGCCCCAGCCAGGCGCTGCCCAGCGCCAGATCCTTGGCGGCTGCCCCGCCTTGCATCAGGGCGGCGATTTCAGCGATCAATGCGGCCGGGCTGAAATCCTGTTGCGCCAATTCCAGCTTGCCGGCCTCCACTTTTGACAAGTCAAGCACGTCATTCAGCAAGGCCAACAACGTGTTGCCCGAATTCAGGATGGTTTGGGCGAATTCGCGCTGCTCCTCGGCTTTCAGCCCCGGCAGCAGCAGCAACTGCGCCATGCCCAGCACACCATTTAACGGCGTCCGGATTTCATGGCTCATGGTCGCCAGAAACTGGCTTTTGGCGACATTAGCGGCTTCTGCCACCTGTTGCGTCGCCTTGAGATGGGCCTGGGTTTCGGCAATGGCACTCATCGCCTGGTTGAAGGCGCGGCCAAAATCTGCCAGTTCATCTTCCCCTTCGATTGCAGCCCGCACATTGGTCTGCCCGCGGCCAAAGGATTCCGCCGCGGCCTTCAGGGCCGCGAAACGATGCCGCGTGTGCCGGCTGAAGCGCCGAAAAATGAGGAAACCCATGCCCAGCGCCATCGACAGCGACACCGCCAGTGCCAGCAGCACCGACGGCGCCGAGCGCTCCAGGGGCGAAGAGGCGGTTTGCATGGTCACTCTGCCCAGCGGGCGACCGCCAAAGGAGATTTCCTGAGTCTGCAGTTCGGGGGCAAGAAAATCGGTTCGCAAGCGGCCAAAGGTGGCAATCACCGTGGCATCCGAACGTTCGACCTCGAGAAAGCCAATGGATTTGAGGGCCACGGTTTCGCTGGCCAGATCCACCACTTCGGCATAGTTGGATTCGATCATGGGCGTGATCATGGAAGTCGCCGTCAGCAGCGCCACGGTTTCTGACTGTTGACGCTGGGTTCGTGCAGCATCGCTGACAAACGCAAAGCCCACCCCCATCGCCAGCAGCAGATTGGAGAGCCCGATGACGAGGATCGCCAAAGTGGAGACCTGCGCCCCGAACGACCGGCGCAGGCGATTTCTCAACAGCGCACGAATCATTCTGCGTAAGTCAGCTGGCGATAAAACTCAGCTACCAGGCCATCGACTTCCGCCAATTCCCGCCCAACCGGCAGCAAGCCCTGATGCCCAAGATTGGCGATGAAAGCCCGTCCATCCGGATCCGTTTCTGCAAAGGACAGCAATCCCTGCTTCAAGGCATCAAACTGGGCGGCGAAAGCAGGAGATGCGGCATACACCACCGCCGACAGGGCTTGTGGCAACTCGCGCAGCAGGCGGACCTTGCCGGCCAGTTGCGGATCAATCTGCTTGAGCGTGGTTCGCGAAATGACCGCGGCCATCACGTCGCCCGTCATCACACGCTGTATGGCATTGACGTGACTGCCAGCGACCTTGATCGTGACATCGCTGTTTGGACGCAAATTATTGTCCCGCAGAAAGCGCAGGCCGATCAGGGTCAACGCTGCCAGACGATCGGAAACCGCAATCGCGCCGCCGCGCAATTGGTCAACGGTTTTTAGCGGACTGTCTGCTGCCACGACCAAAATGGGTTGTAGCGGCACCCTGGTCCGGGCCAGCGGCAAGTAACCATGCTCACGCTGGGCCAGACGCGCCAGCGGCAGCGAGTCGGCCACCAGATCGTATTCATGACTGCGCAGGCGTTCCAGATGAGCGGCATAGTCCGGCGCCGAAGAAATCTGCACCGGATGCGCCACAAGGCGTTCGAAGCAGGCGCGCGCCGGTTCATACAAAGTGGCCAGACGACGTGCTGTCAGATAAGGCACCACGCCGAATTTGAGCGTCGACGCGGCATGTACCGGCAAATTGCCCGCACCCAGCAAGCCCAGCATCTGGACTAAAAAGCGGCGACGATTTTCATGCATCCACTGACCACTCCGATATCCCGTGATTGACAAAACGCGCGATCGGGGTCACCTCCCCGTTTAATGCCGCGAGTCTGCCTTGCGGCGCACAGTGCGTCAAACTTCTGTCGCCAAGGCAGTCGACCGTATCCCGCCTGCCTCACTGAATGACAAAACTGCTGATCAATACTTCCTTGATACCCGTCTTTTCATCCGCATGAATCACGTGATTGACCGTCTCGAGAATTTCGTCGATCAGGGCGTGCTTGCCTTCCAGGGTGCGCAGCGCCGCTTCATTGCGATCGGAGAGCAGCATGATGATTTCGTGCTGGATCCTGGGACGATAGACCTCCAGTTCATGGGCCGCTTCAGGCGTTGCCGCTTCCAGAATGACGCCCATCTGCAGATAGGAGCGTTCCCCCAGGTTGACCGTAAAAACGAGCGGTGCGGGTGCCGCCGAACCGCCGCCATGATCACCGGCCACGGCAGCCAGCGGGAAAATCATAAAGCCCAGCAACGCCAGCACGGGAGCGAGGAAGCGAAACAGCACACCTTGGATCTGCATAAGTAGCCTATCAAAATCAGTCGTTAGCCATCGCGAGCAAGCACGGTCAGCGGGCGGCGCGGCCATTGTCGGTGGCGGCCAGGAAAAAGGCAATTCTTCGTTACCGGCTGGGAGAGCGGGTTCGGGAATCACGTCCTGCCGCACGTAGACATGCCGAGTTATTGCAACGCACCAAAACGGCCCAATCCGACGACACATGCACCAGAAATCCAGTGCCCGGCATCGCATGACAAACCGCAAACCGTTGAATTAACGGCAATTCATCCAATCCTCATCCTCGGCACGTTTTTCGCTAAATCAAACAACCTCAGCAGCGAATCAAAAAATGGAGAGTGCCAAAGCCATGGATAAAACATTGGAAACTGCACAACTACTGGCCCGTTTCAAGTTGCAGGTCAAACGCAGCCTCGGCGAAAGCGTGGACCTTGAGCGCCTGACCCGCGAACCGGCCTACGCCAAGCGGCGCCTCTCGGAAATCGAACATGCCGCCGAAGACGAAGGCCTGCTGGTCATGGTGCTCAGAATTCGTGACGCGGTGCTGCCCGTCCCGGCCCCGGTCGCACCACCCGTCCCGGTGAGCAGCCCGGCGACTGAACCGGCTGCAGCCAAAACCCGGGAAATCCGAAGTTACGTGATGGGCGCACGATCCTGGTAGAAAAAAACCGCTTCGAAAAGCGGTTTTTTTGCGGGGTAGACCGTACTCACGTCATCACGCGGGTTCGGTCATGGGGACCAGGAAGTTTTGGCTGATGCCATCGCCCAAGAGGTAGATGCGATCCATGAAGTCGGTCAGCCATTCGTGCAATCCGTCTTTAAGGATGTCCTCAATCCGTCCATAGCGCAGCTGGGAATACAACTGCCCGGCCTGGCGCAGGGTTTCATCGGATTGGCGATTGGCGACCAATTCGAGGTTCTTAACCACCCCATTGAGGCAGAAGCGCAGAGAACGCGGCATGTCGCTGTGCAGAATCAGCAGTTCGGCCACACGCTCCGGCGTGATCACGTCACGGTAGACCTTGCGATACACCTCAAAACCGGAAACAGAGCGCAGCAAGGCGCCCCATTGGTAAAAGTCGGTCGCCCCTTCGTCCTCATGCGGCCGCAGCACGTGGTATTTCACATCGAGAATTCGCGCCGTGTTGTCGGCACGCTCGAGCAGCGTACCCAAGCGAATGAAATGGAAAGCCTCATCCTGCAGCAAGGTGCCCAAGGTGGTTCCCCGGGTCAGCGAGGAACGCATCTTGACCCACTCGAAGAAATCCCCGATGCCGCCATTGATGATCTGCTCGAAGCTCATCTGGCGCGCTTCCAGCCAGGTGGCGTTCAAGGTTTCCCACATTTCAGTGGTCAGCGTCCCGCGCACGGCATGGGCATTTTCCCGCGCCATGCGCAGGCAACTGTAAATG
>JAKLLI010000077.1:3246-14002 GCA_023150195.1 Azonexus sp. | reverse complement strand
CGCTGCTGGATACGCAAGGCGAGGTGATTACCAGCAGCGATCGCTGGCAATTGCCGCTGGGCGCGCCCTTGCCGACGGGGCGCCACGGCCTGCAGCGCTTGCGTTTTGCCGGGCGGACTTACTTGATGATTGCTGCGGCAACCAAAGGCTATCAAGGCTATTGGGGGCCGGGTTGGCACGGTGTGGTGATGATGCCGCTTGATCTGGCATTTGAGGTTCAGGAAGAGGCCAATCAGGATACCCTGGCCGCGCATTTGTTGCCTTCCGTGGTGGCCGGTAGCCGGGCATTTCCGGAGAGCCTGAGGGCCATTCCGCATAAGGCCGCCGCCATTCAGCGTGATCTCAACCGCTCGGTGTGGAATGGGACGGTGCGGCATAGCGTGGCCAGTCAGGCGACGAATCCGACCTTCTCCAAAATCCTGTTGTGGGAGATCAGCCGCACAGCGATGCGCATGCGCGAGGTGTTTTCCCAGTCCATCGGGAATTTGCAGGCGACAGTCATTTCCTCCTTGCTCGCAGATTCCCGGCTGTTTGCCTCGCTGGCCATCGACCTGATGGACCGCAATTTGTATGAGCGGGCCAATGATTGCCGCTGGTGGGCACTGGACCCGACCATGCGCCGCCTCATGGCATCGGCCAGCGGTACGGTGCGCCAGGAAGGGCTGGCGCGGGTGCTCTCCTACATCAACGGCTTGTACACCGTGTATTCGAATCTGCTGGTGTTTGACACCCAGGGGGTGGTGGTGGCGGTGTCCAATCCGGCGGAAGCAGGGTGGGTAGGGCAGACGCTTAACGCGGCCTGGGTTAAACCCTGTTTGAGTCTTCAGGGCAGCCAGCAATACACCGTTTCCCCCTTCGAGCCCAGCCCGCTGTATGGCGATCGCCCCAGTTACATCTATCTGGCCGCGCTGCAATCGCCGGATGAGCGTGGTGTGGTTGGCGGCATCGCGATTGTTTTTGACAGCGCCCCCCAGTTTGCCGCCATGCTCAACGATGCCTTGCCGCGTGAAGCCAGCGGTGCTGCGGTCGACGGGGCATTTGCGCTATTTCTGGATGCCACCGGTACCGTGATTGCTTCGTCGAGTCCGGATTGGCGTCCGGGGATGCGTCCTGTCTTGCCATCCGAATTGCTCGAGCCGGCCCCTGAGGGTACCGATGCCTTGATCGAGTTCGACGGCCAGGTGATGGCGGTCGGGGCGAAGCGCTCTGCCGGCTATCGCGAATACAAGGGGCCACAGGACGCCTATCAAAACGACGTCACGGCGCTGGTCTTCATGCCCTTGGGCGCCTATAACCCGCAGGTGCGCATGCCGGTGGCTGAAACCGATCAGCATGGGGTGCAACAGCGTTCGTCGATTCAAGGGCCCAGTCTGGAAATCGCCACCTTCCATCTGGCCAATTACTGGCTGGGTCTGCCGATAGCGGCGGTCGTCGAAGCGGTGGAACTGGTCGGTGCAGCCCGACTGCCAAATGCGCCGCCGCAAGTGTACGGCGCCTTCCTCTATCGCGGCGAAACCCTGCCCTTGTACAACCTGCATGCCGCCCTCGGCCTGCCCGCGCCGGAAGCGGATGGCGCACGTTGCCAGGTGGTTGTCGTCAAGGGCAGTGATGGCCGCCTGTTCGGGATTCTGGTCGATGTACTGGGTGCGATTCCCGAGGTGCCGGTGTCGGCCATTGCCGATGTGTCGAGCATCTACGTCGGTGTCACCCCGGTGCTGGCGTCGGTGGTGAAAGTGAGCGATGAACCGGGGGCACCCATGCTGACCTTGCTGTCGGTCAGCAGCATGGCGGAGAGCCTGCGCCGCTGAACGGGAACCGCGCCAGGCGAATCAGCGATTTTGTTTGGTAGCGAGTCGAAGGACGTCGGATTCGAGCGCCAGGGTATCGGTGCCGGCGCAGCGCACGACATCGATTTCCTCGATGTCGGGCAGCGTGATCGCATCCAGCTCGAATTCATTGGCGAAACCATCGCGCTTGGCTTTCCACTGCGCCAGCATGATTTCGTGCTCGGTCAGGCCAGTGTTCATGCCCGCCGGAACTTTCGCGCCGAGTTCGATCAGGGTGCGGATGACTTCGGTTTTTTGTCCGCGAATGGCCATGTTGAGCGGCGAGGTCGGCACGCTGTTGTCGTCCAGATTGACGTGACCGCCCCGTGTCGCCAGTTCACGCACGATATCGGGAAAGCCCATGAAACAGGCAATGCCCATCGGCAGGCCCGGATCGCCGCCATCGGTCAACTCGGCCGGGATGCCGGAATCCAGTGCGGCGCGCACTTCGGCAAGACGACCGGAACGGATGGCCTTGATGAGCATGAGCTGCGACGACATTGATTCTTCTCCCTGCGAGGTATGACGCTGTGTAACGGTCGCCTATTATCCGCCAAGCACGCTCTGGCTTTGTAATGGAATGTAAGACAGCAGGGCCTCGGCCTGCCGTTCGCAGCGCATCCGGGTGTAGCCATCGAGTGCATTCAGCCAGCGTGCCGGGATGCCATCCAGCCCGTAGCGGGCGCCGGCCAGCATGCCGGCGATGGCGCCGGTGGTATCGGCATCGCCGCCACGATTGACGACGTCGATCAGGCAGTCTTCGAAGTTTTCAGTGGCAAAAAATCCCTGAAAAACGGCCTGCAAGGTGTCGACCACATAGCCGCCCGGGTTGTCGCAGCGCTTGCGGTCGTAAGCAAAGGCCGGGTGGGCGGCGACCAGGGAGGCGGCGCGCTGGCGTTCGACGGCGTCAGCCTCCTCGCCGCGCAGAAAATCCTGAATCATCAGGGTCAAGGCTTCGCCCGCTACATCGGAGAGCACGTTATGGTGCGTGACATGCGCCTGCGCCCGCTGCACGATTCGGGTCTGGTTTTCCGGTTGACCGTAACAGGCCAGTGCCACGGGCAGGGCGCGCATGATCGCGCCATTGCCGGCATCGTGTTCCGATGCGGGGGCCTCGGGGTTGCCCGTTTTACGAAAGCTGATCAGATTGCGGCGGACGGTGTTGCCGATATCCACCGGCTTGGCCCGCATCCAGTCGTCGAAGGCATGGGCGGCGGCCAGCGCATCAACTCGGCCACAGCCGAGAATGGCATCGCCCAGCGCCAGCGACATGGTGGTGTCGTCGGTGACCTGTCCTGGTTTCAGCCGTAGCCAGCCACCGCCGATAATCGTCTGGTGAATACCGTACTGGCCGCGGATTTCGTTGGGTGTCATGAACTCCACGGTGGCACCCAGCGCATCGCCAATGGCCAGGCCCAGATAGGCGGCGACGGCGCGATCCTGTACGGGGGAGCGGTCGGGGGTGACGCGGCGCCGGATGGGCGCATTACGGGCAATCAGTTCTCGGGTCCAAAACATTTTGCGTAATCGGCGCAGACGCCACAGGAAGGGGCGGGGCAGACATAGATGCCCTCGGTGGAACAAAACTGACGGTAGATGAACTTCTTCCACTTCATGTCGCCCGTGTTGGCACGGGCCAGACCGGGGAAGTTGATCCACATCAGCCGACTCAATTCATCGCGGGTGGCGAGTCCCAGATCCTGCCATAAATGATCCCGTCCTGCGCAGGCCGTCGCGACGATGCTGGCGATCAGCAACTCTGATGGCTGATGGCGGGCACGGTGATCGAGCATCAGCTTTTGCAGATCTGACCATTCAGGGATGGATTCGACCTCGCGCGGAAGGCCTCGCAGGCTGAAGCCGGGAAAATAAGTGGCCAGCAGATGGCTGGCAACCGCCTCGCCAAGCCCGAGATGGGCCGGCAGGCAGCCATCGCCGCTGATCTGGCCGGCGACCATGCTGGCGAGCAATGGACGGTTCGGATCGCTGGCCGCCGCACCCAGCGCCGGGGAAGCCAGCAACTCGGCAAGCCGCAAGGCACGAAGCGAGTGGCGATCCGAACCGTTCATGACATCACTTGCTCGGGTATTCCACCAGGATGTCTTCGTCGCGAATGATCATCTGGCAGGCCAGACGCCATTGGGTCGGTGGGATGTCATCGACGTACATCTGCTCGACTTCGGCCTTGGTGATGTGGCCGAGTTCGAGCAGGGCAGCGACTTCGCGCACGTTGAGCGGGCCACCCATCGGGGCGCGCTTGCCATCAACGGACGAGACCTTGACGAGGCAGGTACCGCAGTTGCCTTCCTGGCAACCGAAATCGATCGGGATGTGATGTTCCTTGGCCAGCGTGAGCACGGTCTGGGTGTGGCTGCCAGCGACGGCATACACCGTTTTGTCCTTGTGCATCGGGCTGCTGAAAGTAATGAGCGCCATGTTTGGGTTCTCCTGAAAAGCGGGTTGGGTTGGATTTCTCTGTTGTCGCTGGGATCGCGTGCTTTTAATCTTGTTAGGTCGGAGGTGAAACCGGGCTCAGGCCGGTTTAACGACGATTTCGCCTCCAATGATCTGGGCCTGGCAGGCCAGGCGATGGCCGCGCGGGGCCATGTTGTCCTTGAGTACCTGGTCTTCCAGCATGCTCGGTGGCGCCAGGTTTTCGGCGCCGGAAACCACCTTGGTCAGGCAGGTGCAGCATTCGCCTTCGCGGCAGCCGTAGGTAATGCCGGCGCCGACCTTTTCCGAAACTTCGATCAGGCGGGTACCGGCCGGTACGGTGACGGAAACGCCGATATCCTGAAAAGTGACTTTGGCTTTGGGCATGAAAGACTCCGTAAGTTACGCAGGCGTGGCCTGTAATTGACTGAATTCGATTTCGCGCGGGGCTGCGCGACCGGTGAGATGGCAGGCCAGCTGTTCACCCAGTTCGCGGCATTGGCTCAACTCGCGGTCGTCGGGGACGAGCTTGATGCGCAGGCCTTCCAGCGGCACGCGCAATTTGAGCCCGCGCAGGCGATCCTCGATCAGGCGAACGGCTTCGCCGCTCCAGCCGTAGGAGCCGAAGGCAGCACCCAGCTTGCCTTTGACGTTCACCGTGGTCAGCGAGGAGAGCACATCCCAGATCGGCTTGACCGCATCGGCATTGATGGTCGGACTACCGAAGGCGAGGCCGTCCGCTTCCTCGATCAGGTCGGTGAAAATGCCCGATTCGCCACCTTCCAGGTCGTAGAGCGAGACACGCACGCCGCCCATGCTTTCGGCGCCGGCGGCGAGCGCTTCCGCCATGCGGCGAGTATTGCCGTAGGCGGAGATGTAGAAAACGACCAGCGTTTTTTCGCTCTTGGCTTCGTTGAACAGGCGCGGCGTGGCCAGTTCGCGGTAGCGGTGCACGTAATCGCGCGGCTGGTGGCGCAGGATGGGGCCGTGGGCCGGGGCAATCAGGTTGATATCCAGCGGCTCGATCAGGGCGATGGCATCGAGCACATACTCGCGGAAGGGCCGCATGATGTGCGCGTAGTAATACTCGAAGGAAAAGCGGAAGTCACCGACGGTGTCGTTGAATAGCCGGGCATCGCAGAAATGGCAACCGAAAATGTCGCCGGTAAACAGCAAGCCATCTTCCACCAGATAGGTGCACTGCGTATCCGGCCAGTGCAGGTAGGGGGTGTGCAGGAAGCGCAGGGTACGACCGCCGAGGTTGACCGTATCGTCCGTGGTGACCGGAATGTATTCGGGCGGTTTTTCGCCGCTGGGTTTGAGCAGCGCCTTGAGCATCATCTGGGCGCGGCTGGAGAGGTAGACCTTGGCCTGCGGCGCGCGCTTGAGCAATTCGGGCAGGGCGCCGCTGTGGTCGGGTTCCAGATGGTTGAGGACGATGGTGGTGATTTCGTCGTAACGGGCGACCGATTCAAGGCGCTCGAAAAAGGTGTCGGCAAAACTTTCCTTGACCGTATCGATCACTGCCACGCCGTGTTCGCCGCGTACGACGTAGGCGTTGTAACTGGTGCCGTTGGCGGTTTTGAGGATGATGTCGAAATTGCGCAGATGCGGGTCGAGGGCGCCCACCCAGTGGACGCCCGGAGCGAGTTCGACGGCGGCCTTAGTGAGTCCCGCAGCCGGCATGGTCTTCCTCATCCGCATGCGCGTGGGCGTGGCTGCCGCAGCTGCCGTGTCCCTCGGGGCCATGCACGCAGGCTTCGATATTGCCTTCCGGCAAGGCCACGTTTTTCAGCCCGATCCAGGCGTCGACCGCAGCAATGTCAAAGCCCACCATGCGCGCTGCGTCGACTTCCATGAGCGGCCGGCGGATCAGCAGTGGATTTTCCAGCAGCAAGGACAGGGCGGTTTCCGCGCTCAGGGTTTCCGGCACGATCTCGCCAAGCTTGACGGCGGGTGCGGCGCGATTGAACCACTCCGCCACCGGCAGGCTGCCGAAAAAGCCCAGCAGCCTTTCTGCGGTCCACGGTTCCGTTTTCAGACTTTTGGCGAGTACCGTGTGACCGGCTGCGGCCAACAGCGTCTTTTGACGCAGATTGCCCTTGCAGCCGGGTTTTTCGTAGAAGGTGACGATGGCCATTACGCTGCGTCCCGCCACAGGCCGAATTCCTTCAGCTTTTCGATCGGAATGCCGGTCAGCGAGCCGGGTGGGTTCAGGAACTCGCCCAGTTCGTTGACGATGGCCATTTCGATCGGGCAGATCGCGGCGCACTGCGGATCGGCATGATCGCCGAGACATTCCGTGCATTTCCCGTCATCGATCAGGAAGTGGGGTTTGTCCTCGTAGATCGCGTCGTTCGGGCAGATATCGACGCAAGCCCAGCAGTTGACGCAGGATTGGGTGATTTGCAGTGCCATTTACGCCACCTTTTTGCTGTCGACCGCGGGAAGCAACTTGCCGGTTGCCGCGATTTCCTTGTAGACCGCCATCACCGCCTCCTCGATCGGTTCCATCGCGTGTTCGCCGTTCGGTGCGATGCCGGCGGCTTCCAGCTTGGCCCAGGGCTCGTAGCCGATCTTGGAACAGAGTACGACTTCGCAGCCTTCGAGCACGCGGATGTTGCGGTCGAGCAGGGATTCCGTCGCGCCTTCGTCGACCACGTCGCCATCGCCGCAGGCATCCATGCCGCCGCAGTACAGCTCGGTCTTGCGGTGACTGAGGAAGCGAACACCGTCCGGTGAGGCTTCGTAGATCAGGAATTCCTTGGCATGACCGAAGTGCTCGGCAACGACCCCGTTCTTGCCCGCCACCGCCATCAGCACCGGGCGCGAACCTGCCGGAATGCCTTCGTGTTTCGGCTTGACGATGCCGCGCTTGGCGTCCAGTTTTTCCAGAATTTCGTCGTGGACCACCTTGCGACGGACCATGGCGGCTTCGTAATCGACATCCATCACGTCGATCTTGTCCATGGTGAATTCATCGCCGCGATCTTCGCCCAGCAGGCCGACCGCATCGGCACGGCACTGGCGGCAATGGCGCATCATCGCCATGTCGCCGGCACAGGCGTCCTGCAGATCCTGGAGCATTTCCGGGGTCGGTTCCGGCTGTTCCATGATGCCGTAGTAGGTGCCGTGTTCCGGCTCGGCGATCAGCGGCATCACGTTGTGCAGGAAAGCGCCCTTGGCCTTGACGATCTTCGACACTTCCTTTAGATGCTCGTCATTGACGCCCGGGATCAGCACCGAATTGACCTTCACCAGAATGCCGCGGTCAGTCAGCATCTGCAGACCTTTCTGCTGCTGCTCGATCAGGATGCGCGCGCCTTCGATGCCGAAAATGCGCTTGTTTTCCCAATAGATCCACGGATAAATCTTGGCACCCACTTCCGGATCGACGCAGTTGATGGTGATCGTCACATGGTCGATGTTGTGTTTGGCGATTTCGTCGACGTACTGGGGCAGGGAAAGCCCGGGTTGGCCAAGGGGTCTCCGGGGCCGGCGATGCCCAATACGGTCATCTGCGGAATTTCAGCCGCGACGGCAAGCACCTTCTTGATCGCCTGATCCGGCGTCAGCAGCTCGGACACGACGCCCGGACGGGATTCGTTGGAGCAGTCGTACTTGCGGTTGCAGTAATTACACTGGATGTTGCAGGCGGGGGCGACGGCCACATGCATGCGGGCGAAGTAGTGATGCGCCTCTTCGGAGTAACAGGGGTGATCCTGTACCTTGGCGCGGATATGGTCGGGCAAATGGCTCAGGGCATCCGGCGCCGTGCCGCAGCCGCTGGAGGAACAGCCGCCGCCTTCTGCTGCCGGCGCGCTGTTGCTGATGACTGGAAGTTCCACGATGAAGGCTCCTCGAAAGCTGTGCGCAGGCTAAACAGCAATCGGTGTGCCAGTGGTGTTTATTCCGTTAAATCAGTGATTTACGTGTTTTGTGAAAAACGCTTGTCGGGGCACTTGTCGCAAAGTCGACAGGGTTACGACGTGCCGCGTGCCGGCCATAACACCTCACCGCCCGCCGCCAGATGGCTGAGGTAAATCCGCAGGTCGAATTCCAGCTGGAAATAGGCAGGTTCCAGGTGGCTGCACAACTGGTAAAAGGGCTTGTCGTGCTCGCCATGGCGCAGGTGGGCCAGTTCGTGGGCCACGATCATGCTCAGGAATTCCGGCGGCGCTTCCCGGAAGACGGTGGCCACATGAATCTCGTGCCGGGTCTTGAGTTTGGCCCCTTGCACCCGGGCGATGCGGGTGTGGGTGCCCAGCGCCTTGGCCACCGCCTGTAATTTGCCGTCAAACGCTACCCGGCTGATCGGCGGCGCATTGCGCAGATGGCGTGCCTTGATTGCCTGAACGTAGTCGTACAGTGCCTTGTCGGTACGAACCTCGTGCGCCTGCGGATATTTTTTCAGCAGGGCGGCGCCCAGGCGGTTTTCGGCAATCAGCCGGCGCACCGGTTCAACCAGCGCGGGCGGGTAGGCGGCAAGATAATCGGGCATGTGCGGGGCATTCATGGCCCGGCATTCTACGGTCGACGGGCCGCCGGGCAAAAAAATGGCGGGGGGGGGCGGGCGCCCGCTGGCCGGGTAATCAGGCCGGCTTGCGCAGCACATCCACCCGCTGCGGGTTGAGGAAGGTCGCGCCTTCCGGTCCCAGATGGGCTGCGAATTTTGCCTTGACCGCGGCGTAGACCGCAGGCGGCAACTGGTGGTTGGAGTGGGTGACCTTGATCATGCGCTGGTCGAAGGCCTCAAAACTGTCGAACAGGCTGCGGGTGTTGAAGAACAGTTCCCGGTCCAGCGCCAGCAGGCCGCTATCCACGGCCTTGCAGACTGCCGCAAAGGCGGCCTCGCGCACGATTTGCTCGTCGTGGAAGAGGCGCATGATCTCGTTCAGTTCGCCGGCAAAGACCGGTTCGGAAATCCACGCCAAACCGCCCGGCTTGAGCACGCGGGCAATTTCCCGCAGCGCCTGATCCATGTGGGCCACGGGCACATGATGCAGCGACTTGAACAGGATCACGATGTCTGCACTCGCGTCATCGGCCGGAATGGCCTCGGCACCGCCCTGACGGAAACTGACCTGCGGCAGGTCAGTAATCGCCAGATTGCGCGCGTGCTGGATGGTATCGACCTCCAGCGCAATGATTGCCTTGGGGCGACCGCTTTCAGCCAGCGTGCGGGTTTTCTCCGCCCGGCCACAACCCAGCTCCAGCACCGTGGCCCCGTCGAGCGGCAACTCGGACAACATCAGCTTCACTTCGTTAACCAGCGTGGTTTGGGTGGGATCGGCGATTTTCATGGCGGGCTCATCTGACAGGAAGGCAGAAAACGCCATATTAACCGATGATGAAATACGCTGTCCCTTGCGGCACACGGCTTGCGCGGCGTTTGCGGGAACGCTATGTTTGCGCCAAAGGACGTCTGCCATGAACTTTTCCCGCATCTTTCTCAACCGCCTGCAACACCTGCCGGAAACTGCCGACACGGTAGTCGTGATCGATGTGCTGCGTTCCTTTACCACCGCCGCCGTGGTGCTATCGCGCGGCGCCCGGGCGATCTACCCGGTGGAACTGGTCAGCGCCGCGCAACAGTTGCAGGCCCAATTGCCGAACAGTCTGGCCGTAGGTGCCGTTGCCGGCGGCGATCCGGCCCCCGGCTTCGATTTCGGCAACTCGCCGGCTGCCTTGCTCAACGCCGATCTCAAAGGCAAGGCTGTGGTCATGAGCACCGCCGCCGGCGTGCGCGGCCTGCAACGCTTTGGCCACTCGCGCCAGCTGTTCGCCGCCAGCCTGGTCTGCGCGCGCGCCACTGCCGAGGCCATCCGCCAAGCCGGCGCCAAGGAAGTGTGTTTCGTGATCACCGGTGAATGGGTGGATCGCGATGGCGACGAAGACATCGCCTGCGCCGACTACATTCAAGCGCTGCTGCGCGGCGAATCCCCCGATCCCGCCACCTACGGTCAACGGGTCAAACGTTCCGATTTCGGTCGACGCTTTGCCAGCGGCGACTGGCCGAATCTCCCCCTCGCCGACCTCGACCTGTGCGCAGACACCGACCGCTTCGACTTCGCCATGCGGGTGCGGTGGGAAGATGGGGTGATGGTGATTCGGTAGGGCTGTTTGATTGGTGGTGTGGCGCAAGTTGACCTATACCCGATCTTTGCCGATTCGGAGATCCCGCGGCAGGTTTCTGATGTGACTTGGCGCTCAACAAGTCTGACCACGGACAACTCCTCGGCCAATCCTGTCATCGGCTCATCGGTCAGCGTCAGCAGGCACCAATACGCTGGTGGCCTGTCATTTGATTGGCTGCAAAGTATCTACCGAAGACGGGGCAATTCAGGTTGAATCTGTTGATCGAACAATGCGGCTTGCGTGCAACGGGCTTTCACTTGCCCCCACTGTGACGTCACGGCTCCAGCCAGATTTCTGTATTCACGTACCGACTTGCGGATTCTCTGTGCCCTGGGTAACTGTGCAAGCCTGGTTTGAAT
>JAKLLI010000077.1:0-3194 GCA_023150195.1 Azonexus sp. | reverse complement strand
AAAGCATGATTTACCGGAAGCGTCGCAGCTGAAAGCCATGCCTCAGTTGATTTCGATGGAATACAAAACAGACTCTTCGGCCCCCTTGATGGAATGCCTAGCCAACTCAGCAGGACGGTCTCCAGCGCAAGCACGCTATTCGAGGGCGGTGGACAAGGTTGCGAGCATGGCAATGCTTTTAGAGTGAGTGCTGCTTGCTCAACAGCAGGCCCGTATTCCGCATAATCTTTATCGGCAACATCTGCATCCAGATGCACAATGATGAGATCGAAATCGCTCAGCGTCGGGTCAGACTCCAAGTTGGCCATGCCACGCTGGCGAAACTCCTGACACCATTTGAATACACCGCCCCAGCCGCCCCCCATCTCGGGTCTTGTCGGCTCTGGTTGCAACTGGTTGAGCACGAACGGACGTTGCAAGATGGCTTTTAACGCAGCCTCAATGATGACGAAGTCAGTTGGCCCCTCTGCCACCAGCGCAATCCGGGGATCAGACATTCGGTATCGCCCCCAGATTGCCCATCAACCACAAGCGTGACAAAGGATATTGCTCGTTCATCGCCAACAAATCGGCGTTTATTTCAATTCGACGGACGACTGTGTGCCCTTCACTGTTGCGCTCTACTGCAAACAACCTGATTTCGGAATCAGCCAAATCTAGGCCGTCGAGTACTGCTGGGTTATGCGCGGTAAACAATAACTGCCGATGTGCGTCACCTCTTGCCAACCAGCCCGACAACTTTGCAGTCAGCCTCCCAACCAATCGCGGATTCAAGGCCTGATCGAGGTTATCGATAGCAAACAATTTCGGCGCATGAGGGGACAAACACAAGATTGCGCAGAACAACACATACAGAGCCCCCTCACTGGCGTCATAAGCCGTTAGCGTGTTGCGACTCTTGCGCATGAATCGGTCGGTGAACTTCAGTACTTCCTTGGTACGTGCGACAGAAGGTGACAATAGCGAGCCGGCAGATGAAGTTGTTTGAATATCAGCGACCCAATCTACCAGCTCAAACACACTATCCAGCAAGTCATCATCACGGTCGAGCACCGCCTTGCGAAACTCAGCAAAGCCCTCGGCCAAGCGTCCTCCCGACAGCCCAACCGGACTGCGCGATTGCGGATCACCTACCATCGCCCGCAAGGTTGGTGTGTTGGGCGAGTAGATAGCGAAATTCTGGAGCCTTTGCATCAATTCTGTTGCGGAGCTCTCGGTCGATACTTCAACCAGTTTCAATGCAGCCAAGCCAGCAGTGGGCGTCAGATTACGCTTGTTGCGTACGCCATCGGAGACAATTTCTTCATTCCCGCTGGTCAAGCGCTCAGTCTTGAACGACCAGGCGGGCTCCGGGTTTTCCAGCGGATTGAGCAGAGACACACGGTAGCTAGCTGCATTGGAACTGCTACCACTTTCCGCACTCAAGCCGATATGCACCGGCACACTCACCGATTCAAACGAAGTCTTGTAGAGCCGAGGTACGCCGGGGCGTACCCCGCGACGCTGCAGGGATTCATCATCAACTTTCCCGCTGGCCGCAGCACTGAGCACACCAATGGCCTCGAGGACATTGCTTTTCCCAACACCGTTGGCACCGATAAAGCAATTCACGCGCCCCAGCTCAAGGGTTTGTGAAACGATAGACTTGAATCCATCAATATGAATTTTTCGGATCATGGTTTTCCTCTGATCGGCAGCACCTGCGTTGTTGCGTTAAATACGCACCTATCAAAATTTAAATCGCGCTGACGCCTTCCCTTTGCGTTTTTGTCCTTTTTTCGCCGTATCCCGATCAGAACGCACGACGCAGTTGCACTCCAACATGCCGAATGGTACTACAGCCCCCCCTTTTTTCGCCTTCACGATCAAAGGTAGGCCACGCTAGCTCGTGAGGTTGTATCTTGGGGGGTGCGGCTCTTGCCGAGTTGTGAGAATTGCCCTTGCGACAGGTTTTGGGGTGCAGCAGCCATTCGGATGAGCGTTTAGGTGATTGGCCAATTGCTTGGTTGTGGCTGATCCCCGCCTTCAGCCTTCCAAGTTTCTAACTTCCCGTTTCCCTGCGCCACACCGCAATCTTCACTTCCGCCGTGGTCTGCAGTGCCGTGAGGGCGGCTGCGCGGGCGCGGCCTTCCGGGGTGGCGCGGTAGAGGTGGGGGGTCATGGCGAGCAGGTCGGCGATGGTTTCCTGGCCGGCGATGTTCACGGAAAAACGCAGGGTTTGTTCGTCGACCGCCGTAAAGCCGGGTGGGGTGGCTGGCGCGGTTTTGCGCTCGGGTTTGAGCACCGGGTAGATGATTTCGCGGAGTTCGCGCAGGTGGTCGGGGCCGGCGTCGACTTGAATGAGCGTGCCGCCGGGTTTGAGGACGCGGGCGAATTCCGGATAGACCGGGAAACCGAACAGGCAGAGCACGCTGTCGAGCGTGCCAGATTGCACCGGCAGGCGGGCGTTGGTGCCAACCACCCAGCCGCCGTCTTTTTGACTGCGGGCGGCGGCTTGAACGGCCCATTTGGAAATGTCGAGTCCGAGCAGGCTGAGGGTGAGCGCGGGCGGGATGGCGGCGGCCAGTTGGCGGAGGTAATAACCTTCGCCGCAGCCGGCATCGAGGCAGGCGGCTTCCGGGCCGGCGGGTAAATGGGCCAGGACGGTGCGGTTGACCGCAGCGGCGATGGGCGCGTAGTAGCCCGCAGCCAGGTAACGTCGGCGGGCGGCGACCATTTCCTTGCTGTCGCCGGGATCGCGGGAGCGCTTGTTCTGTACGGGCAGCAGATGCGTGTAGCCCTGACTGGCGACATCGAAGCCGTGCCCCTCTGCACAGCGCCAGCTGCCGCCTTCACGGTGCAGCGGCAGGCCGTCCAGCGGACAGGCGAGGGCGGTGAAGGGGCGGATGGGCATGGCGTTGTCCGTCAGGCGGCTTTTTGCCGGCCGGCCGCTTCGTCGCGCACGCGCTTGGCTTCGTCGAGCAGGTAGCGCTGGTAGTCTTCTAGGTCGCCATCGAAGGGGCCGACGCCGCCCTTGGAGACCAGCCAGAATTCGTCGCAGACCGAGCGCAGCAGGGCGCGGTCGTGGCTGACCAGCATGACGGTGCCTTCGAATTCGTTGAGCGCCACGGCCAGCGCTTCGCGGGTGTTGAGGTCGAGGTGATTGGTCGGTTCGTCGAGCAGCAGCAGGTTGGGACGTTGCCACACCAGCATGC
>JAKLLI010000076.1 GCA_023150195.1 Azonexus sp. | reverse complement strand
CGCCTCACGGGTCAATCCGCAGATTTTGATTCGCGTCATCTCAAAACACCCCAAAAGATCGTTCAAGCGCCCGACAGACGGGCGGAGGCATCGCTATTGGCGCAATCATGGCAAAAATCCGTCCAGGAAATCATCGGATGCCGCCGGCAAGCCCCAATGCGGCTCATAGATCGGGCCGCGGAAGTACAGGCCATCCGGCGAGAATGTCGGCGCCGCCAAGGTTCGATCCTTCATTGTCAGCAAAGTATCGATCCAGGTCGGCGCGTGAGTGCCTTTTCCGATGGCGACCAAACTCCCCACCAGATTGCGCACCATGTGATGCAAGAAGGCCGAGGCCTCAAAATCAAATACGAACAGCGATCCCCGCTGCGTCACAGCGGCCTGCGTCATGATTTTGACCGGCGATTTCGCCTGGCAGCCGGCGGCACGAAATGCCGAAAAATCATGTTCTCCCGGCAGTCGACCGCAGGCATCCTGCATCAATGCCAGTGACAGCGGCAAATGAAACCACCCTACCCGCCCCTGCCACAGGCCCGGGCGCTGCGGACGGTTCAGCAAGACGTAACGATAACGCCGCCCCCGTGCGCTAAAGCGGGCATGAAACGCCTCATCCACCGGCTGCGCCCAGCGCACGGCAACACCGCCTGGCAGATGGGCGTTGACCCCGCGGACCCAGGCACTTACAGGACGCGAGACCGGTGTATCGAAATGCACCACCTGTTGCGTGGCATGAACCCCGGCATCGGTACGCCCGGCGCACAAAGTGGCGACCGGTTGGCTGGCGATCGCTGCCAGCGCGGCCTCGAGCGCATCCTGCACCGTACCGCCACCGGCCTGACTTTGCCAGCCATGGAATTCCGTGCCTCGATATTCAAGTCCGAGCGCAATTCTCACCCATTCACTCCCACGATTAATACCATCGACGCCGCAAGCGGGAGCGCCAGATCTCGCCAAGCCAGGGGGGGAACATTGACCAGGATCGTCTGCCTCCCCGCCACAGGGTCAGCGCTGCCCTGCAATATCCGGCGCCACGCCCCTTTGGGCAAGGGTTTTTCCAGATGCCCGAGTACCAACGACAAGCGTACGACCAGACGCTCGGCATCCAACCCCCATGCCATAAAGGGACGCAAAAGTCCCCACAAGGCTGCAACCAGCCCCGAATGACCCAAACGCAGAAAGAGCCAAGCCACACAGGCCAGCAGGACAATCAGGCGAAAGGCATGCAGATTGGCCTCGACGACCCCCTCGTAGGTGGGTGCCCAATCACTGCCGGCCAGCGCCTCTCCCGGGGTGTGGTAGGCAAGGATCAGCCACAAGCTGAGCAGCAGGATGCGAGTGCGCTTGAGAAACGCCAGCCAGTGCGAGAATGCACCGCGCTGAAGGAAAAGCGGTGCAACCAACAAGTACGTTAATGGATGCGAAATATGCTGCGTGCCCAGCGCACCAACTGTCCACAACAAGAGCAAGGCCGAGGGATGCACGAAGAAGACTCCGAAAATGCTGGCGGCCCCGATTGGGGCCGCCAGCACTGAAAACGTCAAGAGAAGTTATCGACCAATACGGCCCAGGACAGATTCGGCCTGCGCAACCAGATCCGGCGATCCATCAGCCAGCACTTCCTCGAGCAGTTCGCGGGCACCTTCCAGATCCCCCATGTCTTCGTACGCCTTGGCCAGATCCAGCTTGGTATTCACCTCTTCCCAATTGGCGTCGCGAACCACCTCTGATGTATCAGCCGGCAACTCTGCATCCGGTGCGCTCTCCTCAACGCCAGACGTCGCCGATGGCTCGGCAGCCAGGTCGAGATTGATCGAACCCATGTCAAATTCCGGCACCGCCATCGGTTGACCGAGGAAAACCGAGTCGCTCAGCTTGACGTCGAAATCAAGAGAATCGCTCTCGTCGTCTGCCATCACCGGATTCACGACGGTGCTGACCAGTTCGGGATTATCGAAATCGTCAGCAACGCTTTCTTCGGAAAGCACCACGGTCTTTTCCTGCTGGTCGCTCCAGTCCCCGCTCCCCAGATCCTGAGGCGCAACAGCTGAGTCATACAGCCCCGTCGGCACAATCAGCGTACCCTCGGGAGAAAATTCCCTCGCTGGCTCAGGCAATTCATCCATTGCCAAGGGCTCGTCGTCCAGGTCGCCAGGCAACGCGGGCGCATCATCCAGACTGATTTGCTGGGTCAACGAACCCGTGGAGAAATCCGCCGCCTGCACCTGGGAAGAAACGCCAGAGCTGATGCTGGCCAAGTCAAAATCGAGGGCTTCACCATCATCAGGCAAGGGTTCTGCCGTCACGAAGGTATCGACATAAGGCGCTTCGTCCACCACGTCCGTAACCGGCTCCGGCGGCGAGAATGCGACGGGCGGCAATTCGAATTCCAGCGGCGCATCATCGGCCAGATGATTGGGTTCGTCGAGGACCAGCGGCTCAGGAATGACGTCTTCAACCGGCGCCGGCACCGGCTCGGGTGCGAAGGCTGTCGGCGCTTCCTGGAACGTTTCACCCGCTTCCACGGAGGTATCCACATGCGTGATGGCGGAATACAGCGGGTTGCCCGGCACCAGCTTGGCACCCAGCGCTGCGACCTTGGTCCATTCCGGGCCGCGGCCACCGGTTTGCGCATACAACTCGCTGGCCAAGGTTTCGAATTGTTTGACACTACCGCGGTTGGCATAGATTTCAGCCAGCTTGGCATGAATCGCCAGACGCTGCGGGTCTTTCTGCATGGCTTCGAGCAGGATCTCTTCCGCCTGCGCATCACGGCCGTAAGCCATGTACACATCGGCCTCGGCGACCGGATCGACCTCGTCGGTATCAATCGAACCCGGACCAGCCTGGCTGAAATCACCGGTCTGCGCCAAAGTATGGCCCGTATCGACACTTTCGCCGCCCGTCATCTGGAAGACCGAATTGGGTCCCAGACTGGAGGGATTCGGAGCTGCCGTGGTTTCAAATGCGACCGATTGGGCGCGACGACGGCGATACATCAAACCGCCAGCAACCAACGCAATCAATGCAGCGCCACCCGCCAAAGGCAAGGGATCAGCCAGCAAGGTGTCCAGCAGCCCGGGTTCCTCGACCTCATCTTCGTCCGGATCAGTCGCCGGCGCCGCCTTGGGTTCAGGCGCAGGTGCGGCAGCAGGCGGCTCAACCGGTGCGGGCGTAGCGGCAGGGGCTTCGGCAGGCGCTGCCACTGGTGCCGGGGCAACTGGCGGCTCGGCTGGCTTAACCGGCTCCACGGGGGCGGCGACAACAGGGGGCGGCACAGAAGTGCCAGGCGCCTCGCGGGATTTCTCCATTTCGGCCAGCTTCGCATTCTTGAGTTCGAGCAGCTTTTGCAGCTCGTCCACATTTTTCTCAAGCATGCTCACCCGCTGCTGCGCTTCCAGCAGCGCCTTGTCCTTGGCTAGACGATCAGCATCGCTGGCCTGCTGGCCAGCCAGATCCGCCTTGCCAACCTTGACCTGATCCTTGGCGGCATCCACCGCTGGCATGGTTTCTTCAACCTTGGGTGCAATCTTGCCGGAAGTCGCCTGCGGCGCCGGTGCCGCTTTCGCAGGCGCCGCAGCAGCGGCAGCGGCCAACTTCTTTCGATAGGCGTTGAAATCGCCCGTCGTGATGTAGATGTTGCGCGCTTCGTTTTCCGGTACCGCCTCGACAGCGGCCTTGTCCGGCATATTGAGGATCGCTCCGGTCTTGATCCGGTTGATATCCCCTTCAAGGAATGCGCCGCGGTTGTGCTTGTAGATACCGACCAGCATCTGCTCCAGCGTCACGCCGGCATAACGGTTATTGGCGGCAATCCGGCGCAGCGTTTCGCCACGCTCGACGACATGCGTGCCTTCCGTCTTGGCTTCCGGCTTGGCGGCCTTTTCCGGCACAGACGCCACGGCTGGGGCAACTGCCGGGCCAACCTGGGGTCGGCTGGCTGGCACGGCGGGCTTCTTGTCGGTGGTGCGAACGGTGTCGACGATCTTGGCATCAGCGACGGAACGGACCGCCTTACCCTGTGCCATTTCCGGCGGGTCCAGCAGGAAGGTGTACTCGCGAACGAGACGCCCGGAGGGCCAGTTCAACTCAACGAGAAAATCGAGAAAAGGCTCGTTGACCGGACGCGAGGACGACACCTTGACGACGGCTTTGCCTTTGGCCCGTTTTTCGACCGTAAACCGCAATTCATTCAGCGAAGCCGCGTAATCGACTCCCGCCTGCTTGAAGACCTCCACCGGCGCAAGCCTTGCAGTCATCGCCGCCAGTTCGTCCTTGGACGCCGCGATTTCCATTTCTGCCCGCAACGGCTGCCCCAGACTGGAAAGCACCGTCAGTCGACCCAGCCCGGCGGCCTCGGCCACCCAGGGCGTCATGGACAAACAGGAGGCCACAGCCAACGCGGCTGTGCGTTTCTTGAATTTCATGCGATTTTTTTCGTTCACGGCCAAGCCCTGGGCGTGTGATTCGGGAGTTTCAAATTAACATCATGGACTTAGCAATGCAAGCTAAACCTGCTTCTAGCCGGGACATGCGCATATTCCATCAGGTTAATCACCCGGACTGACACCCGGGTGACGAAACGACTTAACAACTCAGGCATCCAGCAAAATACGCAGCATGCGACGCAGCGGTTCGGCGGCACCCCACAACAATTGGTCGCCACAGGTAAAGGCGGCCAGATATTCCGGACCCATCGCCATCTTGTGCAGACGCCCCACGGGCACGGTCAGGGTGCCGGTCACGGCAGCCGGTGTCAGCTCGCGCTCGGAGATTTCGCGATCATTCGGCACGACTTTGGCCCACGGATTGGCCTTGGCCAGCATGTCACTGATTTCATCCAGCGGCACATCCTTTTTGAGCTTGATGGTCAGTGCCTGGCTGTGGCAACGCATGGCGCCGATGCGCACGCACAGGCCATCAATCGGGATGGAGCCGGCAGAACGGAATGCCGGGCGGCCGAGAATCTTGTTGCACTCTGCCCCCCCCTTCCACTCTTCCTTGGACTGACCATTTTCCACCGGCACATCAATCCAGGGAATGAGCGAGCCGGCCAGCGGCGTATTGCGGAAATTCTTCTTGGGAAAACTGTCGGACCGAATGGTTTCGGCCACCTTGCGGTCGATGTCGAGAATGGCTGAGGCAGGATCAGCCAGCAGATCGGCCACGGACGCGTGGATCGTACCCATTTGCGCAATCAGTTCGCGCATGTTCTGCGCTCCGGCACCGGAGGCCGCCTGATAGGTCATGGAGGTTGCCCATTCAATCAGATCGTTCTGGAACAGGCCACCCAGCCCCATCAGCATCAGGGAAACCGTGCAATTACCACCGATCCAGTTCTTGCCGCCCTTGGCGAGCGAATCCTTGATCACGTTCATGTTGACCGGATCAAGGATGATCACCGCATCATCCGCCATGCGCAGCGCAGAGGCCGCGTCAATCCAGTGACCATTCCAGCCGGCAGCGCGCAGCTTGGGGAAAACTTCCTTGGTGTAGTCGCCACCCTGGCAGGTGATGATGATTTCGCACTGCGTCAGTGCGTCGACCGAAGACGCATCCTGCAAGGGCAGGGAAGCTTCCTTGCCACCAAACACCGGCGCCTTGCCACCCGCAGCGGACGTGGAGAAATACACCGGATCAATGTGGGCAAAATCGCCCTCTTCGACCATGCGCTGCATCAGCACGGAACCCACCATGCCACGCCAACCGACCAGACCAACCTTTTTCATCTCATCACTCTCCGTGAAAAATCTTTTTACAGCGCCGCCAATACGGCATCGCCCATTTCTTTCGTTCCAACCTTATTGGTCCCGCGCTCGTAGATATCGCCGGTGCGATATCCCTGAGCCAGCACCTTCTTGACCGCATTTTCGATACGCAGCGCCTGCGCTTCGAGATTGAAGGTGTACCGCAACATCATTGCAGCGGAAAGAATGGTCGCCAGCGGATTGGCAACGCCCTTGCCCGCGATATCCGGTGCTGATCCGTGCGAGGGCTCGTACAGCCCCTTGTTTTTATCATCCAGCGAAGCCGACGGCAGCATGCCAATGGAACCGGTGAGCATTGAGGCCTCGTCCGAGAGAATGTCACCGAACATATTGCCGGTGACCATCACGTCGAACTGTTTCGGCGCCTTGACCAGCTGCATGGCCGCATTGTCGACCAGCATGTGGCTGAGTTCGACATCCGGATAGTCCTTGCTGATTTCGATCATGACATCGCGCCAGAGCTGGGTGCATTCCAGCACATTCATCTTGTCGACCGAACACAGTTGCTTGTTACGCTTTTGCGCCGCCTGGAAGGCCACGTGGCCAATCCGGCGAATTTCGGACTCGCTGTACACCATGGTGTTAAAGCCGACGCGCTCGCCATTTTCTTCACGCACGCCACGCGGTTGTCCGAAGTAGATATCACCGGTCAACTCGCGCACAATCAGAATATCCAGCCCGGCAACCACTTCCGGCTTGAGCGTGGAGGCATTGGCCAATTCCGGATAAAGGATGGCGGGACGCAAATTGGCGAACAGGTTCAGATCCTTGCGAATACCCAGCAAGCCACGCTCGGGGCGCTGTTCACGGGGCAAGTTATCCCATTTCGGACCACCGACCGCACCCAGCAGGATGGCGTCGGCTTCACGCGCCAGCTTTTGCGTCGCTTCCGGATAAGGCACACCGGTTGCGTCGACCGCAGCACCACCCAACAGACCTTCTTCCATTTCAAACGGAACATCCAGCGCCTTGAGCACGCGAACGGCTTCGGCAGTGATTTCCGGACCAATGCCGTCACCCGGCAAAACACAAATTTTCATGAAGTCTCCCCCTCAGGCAAACAGCCAGGGTTGGCTGATGCGACGTTTTTCTTCGAACTCACGGATTTTTTCTGCATGACGCAAGGTCAGCCCGATATCGTCCCACCCATTGATCAGGCATTCCTTGCGGAAGGCATCGATCTGGAACGGAATGCCATGCCCATCGGGGCGCAATACCACTTGCGCCGGCAGATCGACCACCAGTTTGTAACCGGGCGTTGCTTCCACCTGCTGCACCAGCGCCTCGATTTCAGTAACCGGCAAGACAATCGGCAAAATGCCGTTCTTGAAGCAGTTATTGAAGAAAATATCGGCAAAGGATTCGGCGATGATCGCCTTGAACCCATAATCCAGCAGCGCCCAAGGCGCATGTTCACGCGAGCTGCCACAGCCGAAATTGGCGCGCGTCAGCAGCACTTCCGCTCCTTGATACCGCGGCTGGTTCAGAACGAAATTGGGATTTTTCGGGCGACCGGCACAATCCTGGCCAGGCTGCCCGACGTCCATATAACGCCATTCATCAAAGGCATTTGGACCAAAACCCGAACGCTTGATGGATTTCAGAAACTGCTTCGGAATAATCGCATCGGTATCGACATTGCTGCGATCCAGCGGCGCGACCAAGCCTTCCAGACGAACAAACTTATCCATTAATTCACCACTTTCTGCACGGCTTCCCCACCTTTTTTGAGGGTACCGCCGACGACCTCACCGGTCTTGTTCAATGCTTCGCCCACGGCTTCCCCACCCTTCTGAATGGCCTCACCGGTTTTTTCCGCACCGATGGCGACATCCTTCTTGACGCCAGCCGCCGTATTGCAGGCTGCCAGCAAGACACTCAGAAGCAACAGGGAAATCAAACGCATGGCACGCCCTCTCAAAGCACTTCCCGCACATCGGCAAATCGGCCGGCAATCGCGGCAGCAGCAGCCATGGCAGGACTCACCAGATGGGTACGCCCCCCCGGCCCC
>JAKLLI010000075.1:2644-11550 GCA_023150195.1 Azonexus sp. | reverse complement strand
TGACACCGAGATCCGACATCCCGTAGCGGGTCACCATGTCACGCGCCATGGCCGTTGCCCGCTCGAAATCATTGGAGGCTCCGGTAGTCATCTGGTTCATGAACAATTCTTCGGCGATACGTCCACCAAAGAGCACAGCGATACGGCTCATCAGATACTGACGATCGTAAGCATAGCGATCTTGTTCCGGCAATTGCATCGTCAAGCCCAAGGCGCGTCCACGCGGAATGATCGTTACTTTATGCACAGGATCCGACTTGGGCATCAATTTGGCAATGACCGCATGGCCAGATTCGTGATACGCCGTATTGAGCTTCTCTTCCTCAGTCATGACCATGCTCCGACGCTCTGCGCCCATCATGATCTTGTCCTTGGCCATCTCGAAATCGTCCATATCGACAAGACGTTTGTTACGTCGCGCCGCGAACAAAGCAGCTTCGTTAACCAGATTCGCCAAATCGGCACCGGAAAATCCTGGCGTTCCGCGCGCAATAACATCCGCTTTGATGTCACCAGCGACAGGCACCTTCCGCATATGAACCTTGAGAATTTCCTCGCGCCCACGAATATCCGGCAAAGGCACCACGACCTGGCGATCAAAACGACCCGGGCGCAGCAATGCTGGGTCAAGAATGTCCGGACGGTTGGTGGCGGCAATCACGATGATTCCGGAATGGCCCTCAAAACCATCCATTTCCACGAGCAACTGATTCAGCGTTTGTTCACGCTCGTCGTTGCCGCCGCCCAACCCCGCGCCACGATGGCGGCCAACCGCGTCAATTTCGTCGATAAAAATAATGCAAGGGGCGTGCTTTTTGGCGTTTTCAAACATGTCGCGTACGCGCGCCGCGCCGACACCAACAAACATCTCAACGAAATCAGAGCCGGAAATCGAGAAGAAAGGTACCTTGGCCTCACCCGCGATCGCCTTGGCCAACAAGGTCTTACCGGTACCCGGATTGCCCACCATCAACACGCCCTTGGGAATGCGTCCGCCCAGCTTCTGGAATTTGGAAGGGTCACGAAGGAAATCCACAATCTCCTGAACTTCTTCCTTCGCTTCGTCGCAACCCGCCACATCGGCGAAAGTCACCACGTTCTGGGCCTCTGAAAAATACCCAGACGCCGATCAATAGCAGCATCGGGAACCAGCTGACAAACAGGTTCATCAGGAAAGAGGGCTCTTCGTCGGGCTTGGCTTCAATTTTCACGCCGTTTTTGAGCAGATCTGAAACGAGCCATAGATCAGGCGGCGCATAGGTCGTAATCCGCTTGCCCTCGCTGGTCGTGGCTTTGAGCGTACGCCCCTCCATCACCACCTTGGAAATCCGTCCCTGTTTGACCTCTTCAATAAATTGGGAATACTCGATGGCCCCCGTCGCGACCTGGCGATTATTGAATTGGTTGAAAACGGTCATCAGAACCAAACCAATGACCATCCAGATTGCGAGGTTTTTGAACATGTTGTTCAAGCTTGCTCTCCTTGCGAAGCGTCGAGCGATAAAAACGTCATTCTAATCAAAACTATCAGCGCAATGTGCGCCCTAACAGGTAAATCTCGGGACTACGGTCGCGGGACGCATCCGGCTTGCGCACAAGCACCTGCTTGAAGGTTTCCCGCATGGCTTTGACAAAATTCTCGTAGTCAGTCCCTTGGAAGACTTTGACCAGAAAAGCACCATCCGGTTTCAAATGGGCTCGAGAAAACTCCAAACCCAACTCGGCCAGATGCATGACACGGGCTTGATCAACCAAGGGCACCCCCGACATATTGGGGGCCATGTCCGACATTACAAGGCCCACCTGACGATCTCCAAGCAAAGCCTCCAGCTGGGTGAGCACCTCGTCTTCACGAAAATCGCCCTGAATGAAATGAACACCATGAATCGGTTCCATTTCGAGCAGATCCAAAGCAAAGACCATCCCCGCTTCACCAACACGCTTGCTTGCCACCTGGGACCAGCCCCCTGGTGTCGCCCCGAGATCGACCACGACCTCTTCCCGCCGAAGCAATTTGTCCTTGTCGTCGATTTCCATCAACTTGAAGGCTGCCCGCGAACGCCAGCCCTCTTTCTTGGCCTGCTGTACGTAAGGATCGTTAATATGCTCACGCATCCACGCTTTACTGGTTCTGGTTCTGCTCATTCGGTAAAATGCCGTTTTTGAAAGGTTGTCTATGCTTCAATTATCGTCTGCACAGCGCGCCGAATTGCGTGCTCATGCCCATGGTCTGAATCCCGTTGTCTCGATTTCCGAAAGCGGGCTGACTGAATCGGTTCTCAAGGAAATCGACGTCTGCCTCAAAGCCCACGAACTGATCAAAATCCGGGTCTATGGCGACAGCCGTGAAAACCGGCTGAGTTTTCTGGAAACCATTTGTCAAACGCTTGGTGCCGCTGCTGTTCAACACATTGGAAAGCTGCTGGTGGTCTATCGGCCGAACGAAGAGAAAGCCGCTGCCAAAACATCGCCGGCCAACGAACGCTCATCCCGCAGCGCCCCCCGTCGCACCAAACGCAGCTTCCAGGGTTGATCAGCGTAATCCGCGACCGCTGCCAACGGCGAGCCACAGCCCCAGCAGACTTTGCATCAAATAAAGAATGCTGGAAATGCCATGCCAAGTCGCAAAGCGGTCGCGTAGCACGCTTTCCATCACATCTTTGAGTAGGGCATCCAGCTTGAGTTGCGCCATCAGCGGCTGTATCCCCAGCAATTGAATGCCCGCCATCAACAACATGATGCCGGCGATCCAGAATACAGCTCGCTTGAGCGCAGCACCTCCCCAGCGCACCAAGAGAAACACGATGAGGTAGACGCCCGTCGCCAAGCCAAATAGCGCCATCCAGGAAAACAATTTGCCGGCAATCACGCCTGCCAATTGCCGATCTGGTAATTGCTGAAAAAGGGTGGGTGCCACCAGATAGCCAACTGCCCACAAGCCACCGACCCAAAGGGTAATTAGCAGCACGTAGAGGGATTCTGTCAGACGGCGCATCGATTTATTCGTAACGGACGTCCAGAATCTCGTATTCGCGCAGACCGCCGGGCGCCTGAACCTGAGCGATGTCGCCAGCGTATTTTCCAATCAAGGCACGAGCCATCGGCGAATTGACGGAAATTTTTCCGACCTTGATATCCGCTTCGTCTTCACCAACAATTTGATAAGTGACGACCACGGCGGAATCCTGATCTTCAATCTCGATCGTGGCGCCAAACACACAGCGTCCGTCGGCATCCAGCAACTTGGGGTCGATAATCTGGGCATTCGACAGCTTGCCTTCGACCTCCTGAATCCGCCCCTCGATAAATCCCTGACGCTCCTTGGCCGCATCGTATTCAGCGTTTTCGGACAAATCACCATGCGAACGTGCTTCGGCAATGGCCGCAATCACCCAGGGGCGATCAACAGTTTTTAGTCGATGCAACTCTTCGCGCAGTTTTTCGGCACCGGCAACGGTCAACGGAATCTTGCTCATGATTATCCCTATAAAAGGAAAACCGCCGACAGCCCGAAACGGGCTTGCCGGCGGTCTTGATACGGCTTAGTGCAGTTGCTGGTGAAGTTCCTGAATGGAGTACACCACCAGATCGCGGTTATTACGAATCCCCTCGGCAGCAGCCTCTGCCCCCCAGATGGTCGTGTACATCGTCACACGTGCCTGCAGTCCGGATGTGCGAATGGAGCGGGAGTCACCAATCGCCTGACGCTTCTCTTCCACCGTGTTGATGATCAGGGAGATTTCGTTGTTCTTGATCATATCGACGATGTGCGGCCGGCCTTCGGTGACCTTGTTGACCGGCTGCACCGGCAGGCCGGCAGCCTCGATGGCCTTGGCCGTACCGCGCGTGGCAACCAGCTGGAAACCGGCTTCGTGCAGATGGCGGGCCACTTCGATTGCCTTGGCCTTGTCGCTGTCCTTGACCGACAGGAAGACCTTGCCGGAAGAGGGCAACTTGACGCCAGCCGCCAGCTGCGACTTGACGAAGGCTTCGGCGAAGGTGGTGCCGACCCCCATGACTTCGCCGGTCGACTTCATTTCCGGGCCAAGAATGGTGTCGACCCCAGGGAACTTGACGAAGGGGAAGACGGCTTCCTTCACCGAGAAATAAGGCGGGATCACTTCCTTGGTGACGCCCTGGTCTTTCAGGCTGCGACCCGACATGCAACGGGCTGCGATCTTCGCCAGCTGCAGACCAGTCGCCTTGGAGACGTAAGGCACGGTACGCGAGGCGCGCGGATTGACTTCCAGCACGTAGACATCGTTGTCCTTGATCGCGAACTGCACGTTCATCAGGCCGCAAACATTCAGGGCTTTCGCCATCAACTTGGTCTGGCGACGCAGTTCGTCCTGCACGGCAGCAGACAGCGAATACGGCGGCAACGAGCAGGCCGAATCACCGGAGTGAACGCCGGCCTGTTCGATGTGCTCCATGACGCCGCCGATGATGACTTCGTCGCCATCGGACAGCGCATCGACGTCGCACTCGACGGCGTCGTTCAGGAAGCGGTCGAGCAGCACCGGCGAATCGTTCGAGACCTTGACCGCTTCTCGCATGTAGCGTTCGAGGTCCTTCTGCTCATGGACGATTTCCATGGCACGGCCGCCGAGCACGTAGGACGGGCGGACGACCAGCGGATAGCCGATTTCCTGGGCTAGGCGCAGCGCATCTTCTTCGGTGCGGGCGGTGCGGTTGGGCGGTTGCTTGAGGCCGAGATCGTGCAGCAGCTTCTGGAAACGCTCGCGATCTTCGGCAACGTCGATGGATTCCGGGCTGGTGCCGATGATCGGCACGCCGTTGGCTTCCAGCGCCAGCGCCAGCTTGAGCGGGGTCTGGCCGCCGTACTGGACGATGACGCCGACCGGCTTCTCGATGGCGACGATTTCCAGCACGTCCTCCAGTGTCAGCGGCTCGAAGTACAGGCGGTCGGAGGTGTCATAGTCGGTGGAAACCGTTTCCGGGTTGCAATTGACCATGATGGTTTCGTAAGCGTCTTCACGCATGGCCATCGCGGCATGCACGCAGCAGTAGTCGAACTCGATGCCCTGGCCGATGCGGTTCGGACCGCCGCCCAGCACCATGATCTTCTTCTTGTCGGTCGGCATCGCCTCGCACTCGTCCTCGTAGGTCGAATACATGTAGGCGGTACCGGTCGAAAACTCGGCCGCACAAGTATCAACGCGCTTGTAGACCGGGCGCACATTGAGTTCGTGGCGACGCTGGCGGAACTCGGATTCGGTCGTCTTCAGCAGATAGGCCAGACGACGATCGGCAAAGCCCTTGCGCTTGAGGAAACGCAGCTCGTCTGCGGTCAACGACGAAAACTCGCGTTTTTCCACGGCCAGCTCGAGATCGACAATCTCCTTGATCTGCACCAGGAACCACGGATCGATCTTGGTCAGTTCGAACACTTTCTCGACCGACATGCCGACGCCGAAGGCGTCCGCCACGTACCACAGGCGATCCGGCGAGGGACGGGCCAACTGCTCGTCGATGGTTTCCGGATCGACCGTCTTCAGGTTGAAGCCGTCGACACCGACTTCCAGGCCACGCAGTGCTTTCTGCAGCGATTCCTGGAAGGTACGACCAATAGCCATGACTTCCCCGACCGACTTCATCTGCGTGGTCAAGGTCGAATCGGCGGTCGGGAATTTCTCGAAAGCGAAACGCGGCACCTTGGTGACAACGTAGTCGATCGAAGGCTCGAACGAGGCCGGCGTCTTGCCGCCGGTGATGTCGTTCGACAGTTCGTCGAGCGTGTAGCCGACCGACAGCTTGGCGGCGATTTTGGCGATCGGGAAGCCGGTTGCCTTGGAAGCCAGCGCCGACGAACGCGAGACGCGCGGGTTCATTTCGATGACGATGCAGCGACCATCCTTCGGATTGATCGAGAACTGCACGTTGGAGCCGCCGGTATCGACGCCGATTTCGCGCAGCACGGCGATCGAGGCGTTACGCAGCAGCTGGTATTCCTTGTCGGTCAGCGTCTGCGCCGGCGCGACGGTGATCGAGTCGCCGGTATGCACACCCATCGGATCGAGGTTCTCGATCGAACAGATGATGATGCAGTTGTCCGCCTTGTCGCGGACCACTTCCATCTCGTATTCCTTCCAGCCGAGCAGCGACTCTTCAATGAGCAGCTCGTTGGTCGGCGAGGCTTCGAGACCGCGTTTGCAGATGGTCTCGAACTCTTCCATGTTGTAGGCGATGCCACCGCCGGTACCGCCGAGCGTGAAGGACGGGCGGATGATGGTCGGGAAACCGATCATCGCCTGCACCTGATAAGCCTCTTCCATGCTGTGGGCGGTGGCCGAGCGGGCAGAACCGAGACCGATCTTGGTCATCGCGTCCTTGAACTTCTGGCGATCCTCAGCCTTGTCGATGGCTTCCTTGGAAGCACCGATCAGTTCAACACCGAACTTGGCCAGCACGCCTTCACGGTCAAGGTCGAGCGCGCAATTCAGCGCAGTCTGGCCGCCCATGGTTGGCAACAGCGCATCCGGACGCTCTTTTTCAATGATCTTGGCAACCACTTGCCAGGTAATCGGCTCGATATACGTCACATCGGCCATCTCCGGATCGGTCATGATCGTCGCCGGATTGGAGTTAACCAGGATGACCTTGTAACCCTCTTCGCGCAGCGCCTTGCAGGCTTGCGCGCCGGAGTAGTCGAATTCACAGGCCTGACCGATGATGATCGGACCGGCGCCAATAATCAAAACACTCTTGATGTCTGTACGTTTCGGCATTTCTTTACTCTCGCCTTATTGCGCGTTGTTCAGCGCTGCGACGCCACGCGTCATGCAGTCAAGGAAGCGGTCGAATAGGTAGGCCACATCATGCGGACCGGGACTGGCTTCCGGGTGCCCCTGAAAGGAGAAAGCGGGCACATCGGTACGGGCGATGCCTTGCAGCGAACCATCAAAAAGCGACACATGCGTCGCACGCAGATTTTCCGGCAAGGAATCCGCGTCGACCGCAAAACCATGATTCTGACTGGTGATGAGCACCTGCCCGGTATCCATATCCTTGACCGGATGATTGGCACCATGGTGACCGAACTTCATCTTCAGCGTCTTCGCGCCGGAAGCCAGCGCCAGCAACTGGTGGCCCAAGCAAATACCAAAGGTCGGCACACCACGATCCAGGAATTCCCGAATGGCGCTGATGGCATACTCACAAGGCTCCGGATCGCCCGGCCCATTGGACAGGAATACCCCATCCGGATTCATCGCCAAGACATCCGCCGCCGGTGTTTGCGCAGGCACCACGGTCAATTTGACGCCACGCTCGGCAAGCATCCGCAAGATGTTGCGCTTGACACCAAAGTCATACGCCACGACGTGAAAACGCGCCTCTACCGCCTGCTTGTAACCCGTCAAGCTCCACTCAGCTTCCGTCCAGGCATAGCCAGCCTTGGCAGACACCACCTTGGCCAAATCCATCCCTGCCAGGCCCGGAAAGGCTCGCGCCATCGCCAGCGCCTTGGACTCATCGACATCGCCAGCCAAAATACAACCCGCCTGAGCCCCCTTTTCACGGAGCACTCGCGTGAGCTTGCGCGTATCGATCCCGGCAATGGCGACAATGCCATGCTTTTTCAGGTAGGACGACAAATCATCCTGACTACGCCAACTGGACGCCAGTTGCGGCAAGTCACGAATGACCAGACCCGCTGCGTAGTTGGCATCGGATTCAAAATCCTCGGCATTGCAGCCGGTATTGCCAATATGCGGATAGGTCAGGGTAACAATTTGACGACAGTAGGAGGGGTCCGTCAGGATTTCCTGATACCCGGACATCGCTGTATTGAACACAACTTCGCCACTGGTCAAACCATCTGCGCCGATGGATTGCCCCTTGAAAACCGTTCCGTCGGCGAGGGCGAGAATGGCGGGAGTAAATGAGGGCAGCAATGACACGACCGGCTCTCCTAGAATTTCTGCTTATTTTCATGTGCCAAGCGGGAAGGCTCGCGCCTCCCCGCTTGTGCTTTCAAACCTTCGCATTCTAGCCGAAAAGGGGCTTTTCAGGCAAATTCAAGGCATTACGCGAGTTTCAACATACGTGCTCAACAGCGGATGAATCCGTGCCATCTCGGCCACCAACACTGACTGACGCACCTTAGCCAGGCTCCAATCAACACTCCCATTGAGCGCCATGGCCTCCAACTCAACCGCGATCGGACGCGCCTGATCGGCATGAAACATGGCAAGCAAACTTTTCAGCGTATGCGCATTCATGCGCAATGCATTGACATCCTGGCGCTGCACGGCCTCCTGGAGACGCTCAAGATGATTGTCCCATTCGAGCAAGAACATGTTCGCCATGGTGACAAACAGGTCGACATCGCCGATATCGTCGAGCGCCGCCTGCAGATTGATACCGCTCGGCGAACTTTCCCCAAGGCTGATGGGTGCCATCAAGGGGACCGAATCTTCAGCCACCGCCACACCGGTCGCCCGATCGATGGCTGCGTACAACTCTTCCGGGCGCAGCGGCTTGGCCAGGTAGTCATTCATACCTGCCTCTAAACAACGATCCCGATCGCTGCTCATGACATTGGCAGTCATGGCAATAATGTGCACCGGCTTGAATTCATGGGAAACAACCCAGCTTCGCCGCATCTCTCGGGAACGAATGGTTTCCGTCGCCTCAATCCCGCCCATGACCGGCATCTGCATGTCCATCAGAATCAGATCGAAGGCACCGGCCTCGAATAAATCCACAGCTTCCTGACCGTTATTGGCAACCTTGACCTGGTGCCCTTTACGTTCGATCAAACGCAAAGCCAATTCTTGATTGACAGGGTTATCTTCCACCAAAAGAATTTTCAATCCATGGCGATCCGACACCGGTGCAACACCCAGATCAAACGGATCCAATTCAAAGCCACCGCCCAAGGT
>JAKLLI010000075.1:0-2555 GCA_023150195.1 Azonexus sp. | reverse complement strand
CCCACCGGCTTCATCAAGTGGACCGTCACGCCAAGCTCACGCAAGCGCCCCGCTTGTTGACGCTGATTTTCAGTTGTCAGCATCACCATCAAACGCTCCGCCTTACCGCCAGCCAGCCAGCCATCAACCAGCGCCATTCCCGCCGGATCCGCCATCGCTGCATCGACAAACAGGTAATCGTAGGGGTAGGCCAGCGCCCGACTTTTCTCAATCGCTGAAACCGCTTGTTCTGGATCAGACAACACGGAAACCTGAACCCCCTGGCGCTCCAACAACTCCTGGAGACAGGAAGCCGCGGTCGCATTGTCATCCACAATCAACGCACGACGCCCGCCATAAGTTCGGACAATCGTTTCTCTACCCGCAGCCCCACCTTCGGAAGTGAGGCGGGCGGTGAAATGAAAGGTTGCCCCCTGCCCTTCCGCACTATTGAGCCAGATACGCCCTCCCATCAGCTGCACCAAACGCGCGCAAATTGCCAAGCCCAGCCCGGTGCCCCCAAAACGACGCGTAGTCGACACATCCGCTTGAGCAAACGCCTCGAAAATTGCCTGCTGCTTTTCCGCCGGCACACCGATGCCGGTATCGCGAATCGCGCAATGTAGATTGACGCTGTGACCTTCGCTACCCTCAATATCAAGCAGGAGCACCACCTCACCAGCCTCGGTGAACTTGATGGCATTACCTACCAGATTAATGATGACCTGGCGCAAGCGCGTGGGATCACCGACCAGACGTTGCGGCACTTCAGGGCGGATATCGGCGACCAGCTCCAGGCCTTTTTTATGCGCACCGATGGCCAGGACACGAACGGCTTCCAGCACCGTATCGTGGACGTTAAAGCTCAGCGCCTCAACTTCCATCTTCCCGGCTTCAATCTTGGAGAAGTCCAGAATGTCATTGACGATGGTCAAGAGCGCCTCTGCCGACGACTTGACCGTCTTGAGGTAATGACGCTGTTCGGCATCGAGTTGGGTATCAAGCGCCAATTCGGTCATACCGAGAATGCCATTCATCGGCGTGCGAATCTCGTGGCTCATATTGGCCAAAAAGGCGCCGCGTGCCTTATTGGCAGCCTCGGCAGCATCCTTGGCGGCGATGAGCGCCCCCTCACCCGCTTTGGTCCGACTGATATCCCGCTGCAACACCAGCATTCTGGCGGGCTCCCCATCCGCATCTCGCGCCGCAACTGCACCGCGCAACAAATACCAGCGCCAGTTGCCATCCTTGGCCTTCATGCGACACTCAATCTCGAAACAACGATCTTTCTTGATGGTGTGCGCTGCAATCTTGCCCTGCAACTGCTTCAGATCATCCGGCTGAAGCAAACGCTGCCATTGCGCAATCGAATCATCGAGGTCTGTTGGGGCATAACCCAGCATTTCTTTCCACTGGCGCCCGGATTCAACATGACCGGTATACAGATTCCAGTCCAACAAGGCGTCACCGGACAACAAGGAAAACCAGCCATTGAGGCCCGCATAATTGGCATAGGCGGTATCAACACTGACCAACAAGGCCTCCATGCCTCTCGCCAGTGCAGCCTGCGGCCCGGCTTTCGCGGCCGCCAACAAGGAATCAAGCGACTCGCTCCCTTGCCGGGCAAATGCTTCCTGCACCTGACGCTGAAGCAGTCGCGATTTCATAAGCTTCAGCGCAGTCCGAGTACGTCCTGCATATCGAACAAACCGGCCTGCCGCCCCGCCATGAAACGCGCCGCACGCAAGCTGCCAAGCGCATAAGGCATACGGCTACTCGCTTTGTGCGTCACTTCGACGCGTTCACCCAAAGCGCAGAACATCACGGTGTGGTCTCCCACGATGTCGCCACCGCGCACGGTCGCGAAGCCGATCGTGGAAGGATCGCGCTCGCCAGTCACACCTTCACGCCCATAGACCGCACATTCCGCAAGATCCCGACCCAGCGCGGAGGCCACGACCTCGCCCATGCGCAAGGCCGTACCGGAAGGCGCATCCACCTTCATCCGATGATGCGCCTCGACGATCTCGATGTCGTAGCCCTGATTCAGAATTCGTGCCGCCGTATCCAGCAGTTTGAACACCACATTGACCCCAACCGCCATGTTCGGTGCGAACACAATCGGGATATCACGGGCAGCATCGCTGATGGCAGCCTTGCCCTCGGCATCGAATCCGGTCGTCCCGATGACCATGGCCACGCCGGCCGCGCGACACAGGGCGAGATGTTCGAGCGTACCTTCCGGCCGGGTAAAGTCGATCAGGCAATCCACGCCAGACAACCCCCCCGCCAAATCATCGCTGATGACGACATCGCTGACCAGCCCGACCAGTTCTCCTGCATTTTTCCCGATCGCCTGGCCGCCGGAAACATCAAATGCGCCGCCCAGCTCAACCTGATCATCCTTCAAGGTTGCTTCAATCAACATGCGCCCCATACGGCCGCTGGCACCCACGATGCCGATTCTTGTCAATGCCATGGCTTACAGTCCAATCATGTTCATGAAACGCCGAAAATAACCCGGCGCCTCGGGTTTCGGTGCCGCAAAGGCCTCGCCCTGCTCAGGCAAGGACCCG
>JAKLLI010000074.1:1286-11387 GCA_023150195.1 Azonexus sp. | reverse complement strand
GCGGGCAGCAAACCCCAAAGAGGCCAAGAAACCGGCTGAAATCCAGTTTCGAAGGCCTGCAAAGGGAATGTGGCAGAAATTTTTGCATCGTCAGCAATGAATAGCCGAAGGCATCACGGTGTTTTTGGGTAACCTGCTAATCAGCGACCTGCTGGCCCGCGAAGGCGACAACACCTGGCTGCGGCAATTCGCCCGCCTGCGCCGCGCCGGACGCGGCCTTATGCTCGCGGTCGACACGCTAAATGCCCTGAAAACCGTGATTGACCAGCCGCATTTTGTCGATCCCGGCATCGAGGTCTGGCCGGATGGCGAAAGCTACGGCCTGGTCGAAGCGGCGCGCGGGGCGCTCGGCCACTGGCTGCGCGTCAAAAACGGCGTGATCGACAAATACCAGATCGTCACACCCACGGCCTGGAATGCCTCACCGCGTGACAGCGCCGGCCGCCACGGTCACTGGGAGCAAAGCATCATCGGTCTACGCGTGCCCGACCCGGAAAATCCGGTGGAAATCGGCCACATCGTGCGTTCGCACGATCCCTGTCTGGTGTGTACGGTCCACTTCATCGGCCGCCACAAAAAAATCCACTTCAATGTCTAATATCGACGCCCTGCGCATTCTCTGCTTTGGCAACCCGCTGCACGGCGACGACGGCTTCGGGCCGGCCGTTGCCATGGCCCTGCGGCGCACCATCCGCGCCCCCGGCGTGCACATCGTCGATTGCGGCACCCGCGGACTCGATGCGCTGCATTACTTTGAAAACTGTCCGCACGTCGTGGTCATCGATGCCATGGCTGGCGACACGCCGGGCCGCGTCCATCTGCTGCGCCCGCATGACATTCCGAACGAAGCCGCCGTCAGCGGCGGCCACGGCGCCGGTGTCGGCTACCTGCTGCATGCCGTGCGCGAAACCCTGCCCTTCCCGCCGCGCATCGACATTGTCGCTGCGGAAATTGCGCCGCCAGCCCAGTTCCAGCCCGGATTGACGCTGGATGTCGCAGCCGCCGTGGCCGAAACCACGGAACTGATCCGCACGCGCTGGGCCAAGGTCAGCTGTGGCCACAGCTGCGAGCTGAATGGCGAAATCGACGTCTTGCGTCAGGCCAAGGATGCCCTGGAAGCCGAACTGGGCAAAAGCACCGAAACCCTGGAAATCCTCATTTCTGAACAGGAGAGACAACAGGACGAACTGCGCCGTCGTTCCGATGAACTGTCGCAACTCCATGGCATGCTGGAGCGCGCCATCGGCACCATGGCCGAAATATTCATCATGCTCGACGCGGAAGGCCGCATTTCCCGGGTCAACCCACTGATCGAGAAGGAACTGGGTTACGCCCCCGGTGACATCCTCGGCCAGTATTTCGAAGACTGCCTGCCGGCATCCGAGCGTCAACGACTGGCCGATCATGTGCCTGCCGGCGCTGGCAACGCCGTCCTGCTGCGAGCCATTCGGGCTGCGGGCGGGCGCTTTGAGGAAGAACTGAATATCCGCCACGCACTAACCGGACAGGCGCACCCTTATCTTTTGCACGCCAGCCTCCTGCACAGCCGGGCCGGCAAACTGGAGGGTGCGGTGGTGGTGGCCTCCAATATCGGCATGCTCAAAGCCCGGGAAAGCGCACTGCGCGCCAACCAGCGCCAGTTACACGAAACCGCCGAAGCCCTGCGCGAACATCGCGACAATCTGGCCAACATGGTCGATGTGCAAACCCGCGATCTGCGCCAGGCCAAGGAACAAGCCGAAGCCGCCAGCCGCGCCAAGAGCGAATTCCTCTCCAACATGTCGCATGAAGTCCGCACGCCGCTGAACGCGATTCTCGGCCTGTCTGACCTCTGCCTGTTGCAACAAACCGACCCGACCCAAAACAAATACCTGAGCAAGATCCGTCTGGCCGCCGATCATTTGCTGGGCATCATCAACGACATTCTCGACTTCTCGCGCATCGAGGCCGGCAAGCTGCAGGTGGAAAAACTGCCGGTGCAGCTGAGTGGCCTCATCAGCGAAGTCAGCGACTTGCTGATCGGGCGTATTGAAGAACGTGGCCTGATGCTGCGCGTCGATCTGGCGCCCGAAACCGCCGGCAACTTCCAGTCCGATCCGCTACGCATAAAGCAGGTGCTGATCAACCTGCTGGGCAACGCCATCAAGTTTTCCGAACGCGGCACCCTGCAACTGCGCTGCACACTGGAATCCTCGGCCTGGCACGCGCCGGAACTGCATTTCCAGGTCATCGACCAGGGTATCGGCATTTCTCCCAAGCAGCGCGAACACCTGTTCTCCGCCTTCTCGCAGGCCGATACCTCGACCACCCGCCGCTACGGCGGTTCAGGCCTCGGGCTGGCCATTTCGAAACGGCTGGTGGAATTGATGGGCGGACGCATCTGGGTTGAGAGCGAGCCCGGTGTTGGCAGCGTCTTTCATTTCACGATTCCGCACCTGCCGACCAATGCCGTTGCGGTCAATCACGGCCCCGCCCGGCGCAAACCCGACCTCTCCAAGGCTGCCGCGCTCAGGGGTACCGATGTGCTGGTCGTCGACGATATTGAACTCAATCGTGATCTGATGAGCGAATTGCTGCAGGCCGCCGGCCTGAAAGTCAGGCTCGCCAGCAACGGCCGCGAAGCCATTGACGCCATCCGCAGCCGGCGCCCAGCCATCGTGCTCATGGATTGCCAGATGCCGGTCATGGATGGCTTTGCGGCAACCCGTTACCTGCGCGCCATTCCTGATTATGCGGACTTGCCCATCATCGCCCTCACCGCCGGGGTGCTGGAAAGTGACAAGGAGGCGTGCAACGCTGCCGGGATGAATGATCACGTCAGCAAGCCAGTCGATATCAATCAGTTGCTTGCCACCATCGGCACTTTGCTTCAGCCGGCCAATCCGTTGCCCGACACGTCTCTCCCGCCAGCGGCCCTCCCCCAGGCCACCGCCCCGGTCAGTCAGCCACCCGCAGCACAAGCGCCAGTGGCTACCCAGCCAGTGAGCAATTTTCCGTCCCTGCCTGGCGTCGATGTCGCGCGAGGCTTGTCCCTGCTACGCAATCAGCCCGCCTTTTACCAACGCATGCTGTGCAAGTTCCGCGACACACAAGTTGCCACCTTTGAGCGCGAAATTCGCGACTTGCTGGCCACGGGGCAACGCGAAGATGCGACCCGGCTCGCGCATTCGCTCAAGGGTGTTGCCCGCAATCTGGCGGTCACCAAGGTGGGCGATCTGGCAGCCGCACTGGAAAGCCAGCTCAAGGCGCCGGAAACCCCGGACCCCGAGCTGGCCCTCCAAGCCCTGTTAGCCGCATTGAACGAGGTACGTGCAGGACTCAACCAACTCGGCTGAGTCGCTCGCTTTCAGCCCTCGCGACGGCGGAATACCCAGCGCGCGTCATCCGAGACCTCAGGGGCAAAGGCGTAGCCATCGCTGTCAAAGCCCTTGAGATCTTCCGGCACACTGGCCCGATTGAGCACGGCGTAACGCGTCATCAGGCCACGGGCGCGCTTGGCGTAAAAGCTGATGATCTTGTATTTGCCGCCCTTCCAGTCCTCGAACACAGGCTGGATCAGCCGCCCCTTCAGTTTGCGGCCGATGACCGCCTTGAAATATTCCTCGGAAGCGAGGTTGACCGCGACCGGGTCCGGCATCGCATCCAGCTCCGCGTTGATCGCATCCAGGAGGGTCGTGCCCCAGAAGGCGTACAAATCCTTGCCACCCGAATTGGCGAAGCGGGTGCCCATTTCCAGCCGGTAGGCCTGCATCAGATCCATGGGTTTCAGGATGCCGTATAGACCGGAGAGAATGCGCACATGTGTTTGCGCAAACTCGAGGTCATCGACCGACAGGGTACGGGCCGACAGTCCGTCATAGACATCGCCATCAAACGCCAATACCGCCTGCTTCGCGTTCTGCGGCGTAAAGGGTAGCGACCAGTCGGCATAGCGCTTGAAGTTGAGCAGCGCCAGCGGGTCCGACAAATCCATCAGATTCGCAATGTCCGCAGGCGACAAGGTGCGCAATTGCTCGATCAGCTGGGCGGAACGATCCAGAAAGGCCGGCAGCGTGTAGCGGTCGACGTGCGGCGGCGTCTCAAAATCCAGCGCCTTGGCGGGAGAAAGAAAAAACAACATGGGCGTGCACAAGTGAAATCAGAGGAACTGGCATCTTACTGCAAAGCCTGACACGGCCAAGCAGGCGCTGGATGGCGCCGCATCTGATACATTCGCCCCATGCCCTCTCCGCGGAACGACCATGAAGCCCAGCGCCATTAGTGCCTACCTCGACCAGCACGTTGTCGGCCAGCCCGAAGCCAAGAAAACGCTGGCTGTCGCCATTTACAGCCATTTCCGCAAAACCGCGCTGGAGGACGAGGCTGGCGAACAAACCCTGTCGCTGTCCAAGAGCAACGTGCTGCTGATCGGCCCCACCGGCACCGGCAAGACCCTGCTCTGCTCGACCCTGGCGCGCTGCCTCAAACTGCCTTTCGTTACCGCCGACGCCACGGCGCTGGCCCAGTCCCGCTTTGTCGGCGACGAACTGGAAGCGATGATGCAGCGCCTGCTCGAACAGGCTGATGGCGATATCGCCCGCGCCAGCCGGGGCATCATCTTCATCGACGAAATCGACAAGCTGGCCAATCCCGATCAGCCGGAGCGCGCCACCGCCGGCCGCAATGTCCAGCATGCCCTGCTCAAAATCATGGAAGGCAGCCTGATCCGCCTCAACAGCGGGCCGGTGATCGATACCCGGCGCATTCTCTTCATTTGCGGCGGCGCATTTGTCGGTATCGAAAACATCATGGCCAATCGCCACACCTATGGCTTCATCGGCACCTCGTCGGACGACGACGCGCGCATCATCGAGCGCCTGAATGCCCGCATCAAGCCCACCGACTTGTTCGAATTCGGCCTGATTCCCGAGTTTACCGGACGACTGCCCATCGTCGCCCGCCTCAACCCCCTGGGCCGGGAAGACCTGGTGCGCATCATGCACGAGCCGCGCGACAGCCTGTATCGCCAGTTCCAGCTGCTCTTTCAGCTAGAGGGGGCGCAACTGCGCATCGACCCGGCCGTGTTCGCGCAGATTGCCGAACTGGCCATCGAATACAAGGTCGGCGCCCGCAGCTTGCGCGGCATTTTCGAAGAGCTGCTAACGCCTGTGCTATTTGCCCTGCCCGACCTGCCGCCCGGCAGTTGCATCCACTTCCATTCCCTGTTTGCGCCACCAAAAAGGACGCAACAGGCCGCGGGCGGTTAAAATTCGCCCTTTGCACATTCTGGAATATTGATGAAACGCTCCCGCTTCAGCACGCGCGACCGCCACTCCAAGGAAGCCGCAGCCCTGCAACGGCTGGCGACCAGCCTGTCGGATTCCGGCGGCAAACTGGAGGATGCCTTTCTCGAGGCACAGCTCATCGAGCGCGTCGACAGCCTGCTCGCCCACGGCGGCGAAGACGACATCAATACCGCACTCAATCAGTTGTTCGAAGCCAACCCGCAAGCCCACGATGAACTCGCCGACATGGTCGAATCGCGCGCGGAAAGCCATACGCTGGCCTTTCAGGGACAAGACTTTGATGTGCTGCTGTTTTCCGCCCCCATTCATGCCTGGTCGCGCTTCTCGATTCCGGCCAACACCCTGCCGGCGCCGCTGATTCAATCCTTGCGCGTACAACTCGGCGCCCATGTGTTCAGTCGTGACGCACGCATTGCCTTGTGCGACTTCCTGTACAGCCCGGATCAGTTACCGCGCAGCTTCTGCGATACCCATGGCCTGACCCAGGCACTGGGCGAGGCCGCGCTGGCCGGTAAGACCTATTCGGTCGACCCCAGCGTTTTGCCGGAAACCAACCGTTTTCTCTCCGACCTGCGTTACCTGATCGGCGCCATTGCGGTCCCCCGGGGCGCCCCGCTGTTCCGCTGGCACGAAGACGAGATGACGCGCGATGGCGCGCAAAAAGCCTGGGCCGCCCAGGGTAGCCCCTTGCTGGAATCGCTATTTACCGGCTGTGCCTGGGAAATGCGCCTGCCGGATGCCTTCCACACCGCCTGCCGGACCGCCGACCGGCAATCCCGAGCCTACTCGCTGCGCGCTGCGGTGGCCTTCCTCGAAACCATGCTCGGTCTGATGCCACCGGAAATCCGTGTCGTCATCGGCCCCTGCTATGAGCGCGAACTGGAAGAATACCGGGTCAGCTTCGGACCCAAGGATGAGGAAGCCATCTATCACGGCGTGGTCTGGCCGCTGATCGGCGCCGAGGACGACAACACCGATGTCGTGGGCGAAATCGAGGCCACCTTGCGCGAAACCGGCATCACCCATATCCGTTTTCTCGACCACCATCTCCCGCTGGAATTTTGTGACGACTGCAACGCCCCGCTCTTCCCCAACGAAGAGGGCGAACTGATTCATGCCGAATTGCCGGAGCACGTCAGCAATACGGCCATGACCATGCACTGATGGCCGGGCATTCCAATGCAGACTGGCTGGCACGCAGCCAGCGTGCCGTCTGGCATCCCTGCACGCAAATGCAACACCATGCGCAGGCAGATGCGCCCAGCCATCTGCCGCTGATCCCGATTGCCAGCGCATCGGGGCCGTGGCTCACGGACTTTGAAGGCAAGCGTTATCTCGACGGCATCAGCTCCTGGTGGACCAATCTTTTCGGTCACGCCCATCCGCGCATCAATGCTGCCCTGCGCGATCAGCTGGAAACGCTGGAACACGTCATGCTGGCGGGGTTTACGCACGCGCCGGTGGTCGAACTCTCGGAACGTCTGTCGGCCCTGACCGGCGGTGCATTGGGGCATGCCTTTTATGCCTCGGATGGCGCCTCGGCCACCGAAATTGCGCTGAAAATGAGTTTTCACACTTGGCGCAACCGCGGTCGACCGGAAAAAACCGGTTTTCTCTGCCTTGCCGGCAGCTACCACGGGGAAACCGTGGGCGCGCTGGCGGTCACCGACGTCGCAATTTTCCGCGACGCCTACGCGCCGCTGGTGCGCAGTCCGGCGCACGTTCTGCCCTCGCCCGATGCCCGCCTGGCCGAAGCGGGCGAAACCCCGGCCGATGTCGCCCGACGTGCAGCCGACAGCCTGCGACACTACCTTGAACACCACGGCGCACAGACCGCTGCGCTGATTGTCGAACCGCTGGTGCAGGGGGCGGCCGGCATGGTCATGTACGACCCGGAATATCTGCGCCTCGCCCGCGCGCTGTGCGACGAGCATGAAGTGCATCTGATCTGCGACGAAATCGCCGTCGGTTGTGGCCGCACCGGCAGCTTCTTCGCCCACGAACAGGCATTGAACGCTGACGGACTGCCCATCCGCCCCGACCTGATGTGCCTCTCCAAAGGCATTTCCGGTGGTTACCTGCCGCTCTCCATCGTGCTCAGCAGCGATGCGATTTACGACACCTTTCTTGACGACAACGTCGCCCGCGCCTTCCTGCACTCGCATTCCTACACCGGCAATCCGCTCGCCTGCCGTGCTGCACTGGCAACGCTGGACCTGTTTGCCGAAAACGACGTGATTGCGGTCAACCGCGAAACATCGCAAAAAATCGCCGCCGCCCTCGCCCCGCTGGGCGATCACCCGAACGTCCGTCATCTGCGCCAGCGCGGCATGATTGCAGCCTTTGACGTCGTGACCGAGGACCCGTATTTTTCCCGCCGCTTCTACCGCGCAGCACTGGATCAAGGCGCGCTGATCCGTCCCATCGGCCAGCGCTCGGTGCCGCCCTCACCGGCTAAATTCCCGAATCAACAAATTTGGCACTAGAATCAGCGCACCCTCTGCGCCGGAGTCCACCGTGAACGCCACCGAATCACCCGCAGCCCAGCCGTGTGTGCGCCTGTTCCACGCCAGCCTCGTCTGGCCCTTGCAGTTGCAGGCACTCACGGCGCAAGCCAAGGAAGGCCGGCATTGGGAGGTCTTCGAAAATCTGGGTGAATCCCATCCTTGGCAACGCATCGATGACGAGTTCACCGACGATCCCAGCCAGTTTGCCGAACGGCATTACCGGGAATTCGTCTCCTTCCTGCCTTATGTCCAGCGCTTTCTCTACGGCGAAGGCCGCTCCCGCAACACCGCGCCGGACGACCCACCCGGCGGCTCGCCGATGCATGTGTTCCGGCGCAAGGACATTGCGGCGCTACGCCTGACCCTGCGTCCGGGACAAGCGCCGGTCCTGCTCGATATCGCCCATCTCGATCTCTATTTTTTCCACGACCTCGATCTGGTCCAGCTCAACATTGAAGTCCGCGCCACGAATCTAGCGCTGGACACCGTGCGCGACCTCCTGTTCCGTTTTGGCCGCGCCTATCCTTCGGGCTGGGAAGAAAACGGCGAGGGCCTGCACAACGTGCATCTGGCCGAATGGCTGGATGCAACGGGACAAGTCATCGCCCGTTCCGACACCGCGCGCCGCGAAAAATACCTGGGCTATGTCTGCGAACACCGCAGTCCCTGTATTTCGGAACACTGGGCCAGTCTGCTGAGGCCGCTGGTGCTGGCGCATTCCGATGAACCGGGCGAGTTGCGCTATCGACTGATCGAATACCAGCGTATGCCGGCGATGGCCTTTCTGGCTATCGACAATCCCCGCCAACTGGACCGCGGACAATGGGTACGCCTGGGGCTTGCCACCATGCTGCATCCCGACGAGGCGCTGCCGGTCAACGAGCCGGCGGTTCAGGAATTCGAATCCCGTTTCTGCCAGGACCGCTTCTGGACCGATAGCGAACGCGGCCCGAACACCCGCTTCATCTGTACCGGCAATACGCTCACCGTGGTCGGCGATGCCGCCTCCGCCTTTTTCACGGACAAGGAACGGGGTGTGCTGGCCCAATTCCGCCATCAGTATTTTCTGGTTTTCCTGATCGCACACCTGCACCGGGCATCCTTGCTGGTGTTCTCGGAAATTCTGGTCGATGCGGTCAATGATCTCGATATTCGCGACGATGATTCGGTGCGCCGCTTCAAGCGGCGAATTCGCGCCAATTTTGAAACCTTCCTGCGTTTTACCCACCGCTACTGGTTCCATGAACTTTCGGAACGTCCACACATTCAGGCCATTTACCGCCTGTGTGCCGGCCACCTGCACAATGATGCGGTCTACGAAGAAGTCCGCGATGAAATCCGCGAGATGAGCAATTACCTCGACAGCGATTCGCAGCGCCGGCAATCGAACACCGTGGTGCGCCTGACCGTGATCACCATCCTCGGTCTGATCGCCACTGTCACCACCGGCTATTTCGGGATGAACATCATCGCCTTTGGCGAAGGCAGCATGCTGGCGCGTAGTCTGCATGGCCTGCTCGCCGCCCTGGTATTCGTTGTCCTGATCCTCTTTGCCGTGGCCCGCTCCAAACCGCTGTCCGACTTCCTCGAAGCCCTGTCCGACGAACGTCTCAGTCTGCGCCAGAAATTTGGCCGGCTGTGGGGGGCGCTCGGGAAGCAATCGCCCCCGTGAGACTCCCCATGACCGCTCTGTCCGAGATTCCTGTCTGCCATCCGCTCACCGACGCCGAACGAAGCACCGAGATACGCTCCGCCACCCGTGACTGGCTGGAAAAAGCCGTGATCGGACTCAATCTTTGCCCCTTCGCCAAGCGCGTCCATGTCAAAAAACAGGTGCGTTATGCGTTGACCGCAGCCAGTACCGCGGACGAACTCTTGGCTGAATTGCGTGCTGAACTGGCGCTGCTGGCCAATACCGACGCCGAGACGCTGGACACCACGCTCCTCATCCACCCGGATGTGCTGACCGATTTTCTCGACTACCACTTCTTCCTCGCTGAAGTCGAAGCAACGCTGCGCAACGAAGGCTACGAAGGCATTTTTCAGGTCGCCAGCCTGCATCCGGATTACGAGTTTTCCGGTAGCGATCCGGATGACGTCGCCAACTACACCAACCGTTCGCCCTACCCCACCCTGCACTTGCTACGCGAAAGCAGCATCGATCAGGCCGTCGCGGCCTTTCCCGATGCGGCAGACATCTTCGAGCGCAACATCGAGACCATGGAAGCACTCGGACACACCGGCTGGAAGGCACTCTGGCAAAAATAAGCCAGCGCAGCGCGTGCAACACTTTGTTGGCTTCCTGACAC
>JAKLLI010000074.1:0-1226 GCA_023150195.1 Azonexus sp. | reverse complement strand
GACACCAAAAAATCAACAAATTCACGCAACAACCCGACAAATCCATTGAAAACACAAGGATTCGCGTTTTCGGCACATTTTTTGCTGATGCAGGTCATATCGCGACCTGACACGACAAGCCAGGCAAGTTCCCCCCGACAACAACGCATCGCCGCAAGGCCGATGCTTTTGATGGCGTCGACTTTGGAACTTGGACCATGGCTATCTACAAAGGTATTGAAATCGATGAATCCCTAGCAGGCATCATCCGCCATATGCAAGGGGTGGAAGACTACCGCGAGGTTCTGGGCAAACTGCAGGGAGCCTGGGACATTTTGAGTCTGCTCGGCCAGTTGACCGGTGCCGCCACCGAAATGACCGGCACCCGTGAGGCCTTCCAGCAACTCACTGGCGACTTGCTCAATCATCTGGGTCAGGAAACACGACGCAAGGCCGTCGCTGATCTGGCCGCCAAGACGCAAATAGGCATCGATATTCTGGTCCGCAATCTGTTTGAGCGAACTGCGGACATCGGCTTTCTCTCTGCTGACGACGATATCCGTGAATACCTGTTGGGCCAGAGTGGTAGTCGGGAGCCCCTGGAAGCCCGCTTTCACCACTATGTCGAAAAATATTCGGTCTACGCCGATATTCTGCTGTTTTCGGCCGATGGCAATATCCAAGCCCGACTCTGCGAGCACCCGGCGGCGGCCAGCAAACACCCGGTGCTGGCACAAGCACAGACCACCGGCAGCGCCTATGTCGAGTTTTTTGGCGAGATGGATTGCCTGGCGCCGGGCAAACATCTGGTCTATGCCTATCGAGTCGAAGCCGAATCCGGTGAAGTACTCGGCGTCCTGATGCTGGACTTCAAACTCGCCGACGAAATGCGGGGCATTTTCACCCACTTGCTGGAAGATGGCGATTTCACGGTGCTCGCGACGCTGGATCGCGATGGCCAGGTAGTGGCAACGTCTTCGTCAATTCAGTTACCGCAGGGCACCCAACTGGATCCGCGGCTGCTGCATGCCAGTGGCGAGGTCGTTCGCCTGGCCGGCCGGGAATATCTGGCCTGCAGTTGTCCGGCACACAGCTATCAGGGCTACCCTGGCCCCGGCTGGATCGGTCTGGGCCTGCTGCCCCTGGAATTCGCGTTCGGCCAATCCGGCACCGACCTCCAGGACCACGTCGAGCCCAACGCACTGGCGGCAGTGACCCGGCACCCCAGCCTGTTTTCTGACGAACTG
>JAKLLI010000073.1 GCA_023150195.1 Azonexus sp. | reverse complement strand
CGAGAGCTATCCGAGCGCACCGCACGACACACTGCAAGCCGAGACCGAGACCGAGACCGAGACCGAGACCGAGACCGAGACCGAGACCGAGACCGAGACCGAGACCGAGACCGAGACCGAGACCGAGACCGAGACCGAGACCGAGACCGAAGCCGAGACCGAAGCCGAGACCGAAGCCGAGACCGAAGCCGAGACCGAAGCCGAGACCGAAGCCGAGACCGAAGCCGAGACCGAAGTCGAGACCGAAGTCGAGACCGAAGTCGAGACCGAAGTCGAGACCGAAGTCGAGACCGAAGTCGAGACCGGCGATGACGTGGTCATCACGGTCGGCCTGCCGGGTTTCCCGGAAATTGCACCAGCGGTCACGCCCGCCGCGACGGCCGAAATCATTCCCTTGCCCGGCATCCGGATGGTCACGGCGAGCAATGACGAGGCGCCAGCACGTGAGTTGCCGGTGCTGCCCTTGCTCAATGACGAGCTGGACGAACAGCTCCTGCCGATTTTTCTGGAAGAAGCCGCGGATCAGCTGCGCGAACTGACGAATCAGTCGCGGCTCTGGCGCGAGCATCTGAGCGAGGAAGCGGCGCCGCGGGCCATCGCCCGTCTGCTGCACACCTTCAAGGGCAATGCCCGGATGGCCGGGGCGATGAACCTCGGCGAAGTCACTCACCTGCTGGAAACCCGGGTGCACGAAGCGATCAAGGCCGGCGGTGTGACGCCGGCACTGGTGGACGATATTGAGTCCGGTGTCGATACGCTGGCTCAATCGGTGGAACGCCTGCGGCTTGGTCCGCAAGCGAGCGAGGCTGAAGCCGCTTCGCTGGCACCGCTGCAACCGCTGGCGCTGCAGGTGGCGATGGATCATGACGAGGCCGATGCCGGCCAGCAGAAGGCCAATCTGCGCGTGCGTGCGGATCTGGTCGATCGTCTGGTTAACGAAGCCGGGGAATTGTCGATTGCACGAACCCGGATCGAGGGAGAAATGCGGGGGCTGAAAGGCTCGCTGCTGGAATTGACGGAAAACGTGATTCGTTTGCGCCGCCAGTTGCGCGAAATCGAAATCCAGGCAGAAACCCAGATCCAGGCGCGCGTTGCCCAGTCGGCGGAAGGTCAGCCCGATTTCGATCCGCTGGAACTCGATCGCTTTACCCGTTTTCAGGAACTCACGCGATTCATGGCGGAGTCGGTCAATGATGTGGCGACTGTCCAGCAGAGTTTGCTCAAAAATCTGGACGATGCAAACGCAGCCATTCTTGCCCAGTCGCGGCTGAATCGCAGCCTGCAGCAGGGGTTGATGGGGGTGCGCATGCTGCCCTTCTCCAGCCAGGCCGAGCGGCTTTATCGCATTGTCCGGCAAACGGCGAAGGAAGTTGGCAAGCGGGCCAACTTCGATATTGTCGGTGGTCACGTGGAAATCGACCGCTCGGTGCTCGACAAGATGCTGGCACCGATTGAACACATGCTCCGCAATGCGGTGACGCACGGGATTGAAACCCGTGAATTGCGGGCAGCCTCCGGCAAGCCGGAAACCGGCGAAATTACCTTGAAGCTGGCGCAGGAAGCCAATGAAATCATCCTGTCCCTGCACGATGACGGTCGGGGCCTGGATCGCTGGCGGATTCGGCAGCAGGCTGAACATTTGGGGTTACTCGCACCGGGCATTGCGGTCGACGACGCGCAATTGCTGGATTTTATTTTCCAGCCCGGATTTTCAACCGCCGCCGAACTGACGCAGGTCTCTGGCCGTGGTGTCGGGATGGACGTGGTGAAGACCGAAGTCGCCGATTTGGGGGGGCGAATTGAAATCCATTCCGATCCCGGTCAGGGCACAACCTTCCGGATTTATCTGCCGCTGACCCTGGCGGTCACGCAGACCCTCCAGATTCGTGCCGCGGGTCAGGCATATGCCATACCTTCGACGATGATCGAGCAGGTGCTGGAACTCAAGGAAGCGGCGCTTAACGACTTGCGCGTTCAGGGTGAGGCTCACTGGCAGGGCAACCGCTACCCCTTCCATTACTTGCCGCACTTGCTTGGCGATGTCGAGGCCGTGCCTGAACAACAACGCCAATACTGGGTGCTTTTGCTGCGTTCAGGCTCGCAACGCGCGGCGGTGCTGGTCGATGCGCTGAATGGCAATCAGGAAGTCGTGGTCAAGAACATCGGCGCGCAACTGGCGCGTGTCGTCGGCATTTCCGGTGCCACCGTGCTCGGTGACGGGCAGGTGGTGCTGATCCTGAATCCGGTGGCACTCGCCAGCCGGATGGCTGCGGGGGCGACCGGCATGAAGGCGCCGGTGCAACTGGAAATGCCCGAGCATCGGGTGCCGACGATTATGGTGGTCGATGACTCGTTGACCGTGCGCAAGATCACCAGTCGCCTGCTGCAGCGGGAAGGCTACGAAGTCTTGCTGGCCAAGGACGGGGTTGAGGCACTGGAACATCTGGTTGAAAGCTTGCCGGATGTGATCCTGTCGGACATCGAAATGCCGCGCATGGACGGTTTCGGTTTCGTGCGCAATTTGCGCAATGACAGCCGCACCCGCGATATCCCGGTGGTCATGATCACCTCGCGGACCGCCGACAAGCACCGTAGCCACGCGCTGGCCATCGGTGCCAACCACTATCTCGGCAAGCCCTACGACGAAGACGAATTGCTGGCGCTGGTGGCCGGCTACTGTAAAACCTTGCACTGAGGGACGTTGACCGGAGGCTTCCGGTCAACGTGGTTTATCCGCCTTTTTTCACCACGGCATAGCGCGCCAGCGTTTTTTCGCGGGCAGCGGCATGATCGACGATGGGTGCCGGATAGTCGCGACCGATCACCACGCCAAGGGCTTCCTGTTCCAGGCGGCCCATGGTCCACGGCGCATGAATGTATTTATTCGGGAATTTCGCCAGTTCCGGCACATAGCGCCGGATGAACTTGCCATCCGGGTCGAATTTTTCCGACTGGGTGACCGGGTTGAATATCCGGAAATAGGGTTGCGCGTCACAGCCGCTGGAGGCGGCCCATTGCCAGCCGCCGTTGTTGGCCGAGAGGTCGAAGTCGTTGAGCTGCTCGGCAAAATAACGCTCGCCGTGGCGCCAGTCGATGCCCAGATCCTTGCACAGGAAGGAGGCCACCACCATGCGCAGGCGGTTGTGCATCCAGCCGCTGAAATTGAGCTGGCGCATGGCGGCATCCACCAGCGGGTAGCCGGTCATGCCCTGTTGCCATGCGCTTAGTCCGGCGGGCCAGTCGTCCCAGCGGATTGCGCCGTATTCCGGCTTGAAGGCGCCGTCGACCGCATGCGGGAAATGGTCGAGGATCATGAAATAGAAATCACGCCAGATCAGTTCGTTGAGCCAGCTATCTGCCTCGGCGGCCAGCGCCTCGCGCACCAGTTCGCGAATCGAAATCGTGCCAAAACGCAGGTGGACCGAGAGATAGCTGACGCCTTTGACCGCCGGAAAGTCGCGCAGGCTGGCATAACGTTGCAGCCGCCCGGCACGGAAATCTGCCCACAAGGCTTGTGCGCCGCTCATGCCCGGCTGGATGCCGAGCTCAGCCAGATCCGTGCTGGCAAAGCCCAGCGCGTCCAGCGTGGGAAAGGGGCTGGCTGGGGGCGTTGCCAGCCTGCCGCGGCTGTCCAAGGTGGCGATGTCGGCCGCTGTCAGGCGTTTGCGCCAGGCATTTTTGTAGGGCGTGAATACGGTGAAGGGCTTGCCGGCCTGAGTGAGCACTTCCTCTTGGTCGAAAATGGCTTGGTCCTTGAGGGCGTGAAAAGCGATTCCCTGCGCACCGAGTGCCTGGGCAACCGCATGATCGCGACGCTTGGCGGCGGGCTCGTAGTCCCGGTTGCAATACACGGCATCGACGCCAAACGCTTGCGCCAGGCGGGGAATTTCGCCGGTGGCCGGCCCGTGAAGGACATGCAGCCCGCTGCCGCGAAGACGCAGCGCCTGATCCAGTTCCTGCAAGCTGGCATGGATGAATTCCACCCGTCGATCACGCCGTGTCGGCAGTGCATCGAGAATCTCGGTGTCGAAAACAAAGGCGCAAAACACCTGTTCGGCATTGTGCAGGGCGGCGGCCAGGGCGGCATGGTCGTGGTCGCGCAGATCGCGGCGGAACCAAACGAGGGCTTTTTCGTGTTTCATGTTTGGTTTGTACCTTGGCGGCGATTAAAATTCCAGCCATGGACAATGTGAACCTGACTGACCACTTTCTGATCGCCATGCCGTCGCTGGAAGATCCCTGTTTTTCCAATGCGCTGGTTTATGTCTGCGAACACAACGAAAACGGGGCGCTCGGGATCATCGTCAATCGTCCCATCGATCTGGATTTTGCCGGCCTGTTCGAGAAAATCGACATCAAGCTCGAGCAGCAGGATCTGGCGAAATTGCCGGTGTATTTTGGTGGACCGGTGCAACTGGATCGGGGCTTTGTCTTGCATCGGCCCCTGGGCCATTGGCAATCCACGCTGTCCATCAACGGCGAGGTTGGCCTGACCAGTTCGCGCGATATTCTGGTTTCCGTGGCCACCGAGGGCGATCCTGCCGATGTGCTGGTTTCCCTCGGGTATTCGGGTTGGGATGCCGGCCAGCTGGAAGACGAATTGGCCCAGAACTCCTGGCTGACGGTGCCGGCGGAAGCCAGCATTCTTTTCGACCTGCCGCCCGAAGCCCGCTTGCCCGCCGCCATGCAACGGCTGGGCATCAGCTTTTCCCAGTTGTCCGACGTGGCGGGGCACGCCTGACGGTGGGTACGGTACTGGCCTTCGATTTCGGTGAAAAGCGCATTGGCGTGGCCACCGGCGAAACCCTGCTGGGCAGCGCCCATCCGCTGACCGTGATTCGCGCCGAATCCAACGATGACCGCTTTGCTGCCATTGGCAAGCTGATCGCCGAATGGCAGCCGGCCCAATTGGTGGTCGGGCTGCCCACCCATGCCGATGGCACGCCGCACGAGATGACCCGCCTGGCCACCAAGTTTGCCGAGCGCCTGCAACGGCGTTTCAATTTGCCCGTGGCCTTTGCCGACGAGCGCATGACCTCGCTCGACGCCGAGGCCCGCCTGCGTGAAACCGGTCGCAACGCCAAATCCGCCAAGCCGCTGCTCGATGCTGTGGCTGCCCAACTCATTCTCCAAACCTGGTTTGAAAGTACGCCGCATGTCTCTTCATGATTCCTTGCCGGATGCCGAGGCCCAGTGCCGGCAACTGGCCGACCTCATTCGTCCCTTCCTGCCGAACACACCGGCGCTGGTGGGCATTTACAGCGGTGGCGTGTGGATCGCCGAGCGCCTCAAAGCCTTGCTCGATCTGCCGGAAGAGATCGGCATGATCGATGTCTCCTTCTACCGCGACGATTTCGCGGAGAAAGGCCTGCATCCGCAAGTCAAACCGACGCTGATTCCCTTTGATGTCGAGGGGCGCCACATCATTCTGGTGGACGACGTGCTCTATACCGGCCGCACGACGCGGGCGGCGATCAACGAATTATTCGACTACGGTCGTCCGGCCTCGGTCTCGCTGGCGGTGCTGGCGGATCGTGGCGGGCGCGAATTGCCGGTGGCCGCAAGCTGGCAGGCAGCCACTGTGACGCTGGCCGATGGGGAAAGTCTGGTGTTGGCGCAGGACGCTGACGGTCAACTTGTCTGGAGACTGGAAAATGTATAACCCGCAGTTGAACAAGGATGGCGAGCTGACCCATCTGCTGTCGGTGGAAGGATTGCCCAGGCGCATTCTGGAGCAAATTCTGGATACCGCCGAATCCTTCATGGAAGTCTCGGCACGCGAAGTCAAAAAAGTCCCGCTGCTGCGCGGCAAGAGCGTTTTCAACCTGTTCTTCGAAAACTCCACGCGCACCCGCACAACCTTCGAGATTGCCGCCAAACGGCTGTCCGCGGATGTGATCAATCTGGATATCAACAAATCCTCGGCCAGCAAGGGCGAGACGCTGTTGGATACCATCGACAACCTGTGCGCGATGCACGCCAACCTGTTTGTCGTGCGTCATGCCTCCAGCGGCGCGCCTTACCTGATTGCCGAGCACCTGCAACGCGCTGGCCGTGACGACATTCACGTGGTCAATGCCGGCGACGGGCGCCATGCGCATCCGACGCAGGGCCTGCTCGACATGTACACCATTCGCCATTACAAGAAGGATTTCACGCAGTTGCGCGTGGCAATCGTCGGCGACATTCTGCACTCTCGCGTTGCCCGCTCGGACATCCACGCACTCACTACGCTGGGTGTGCCCGAAGTGCGCGCCATCGGCCCGGAAACCCTGCTGCCCAAGCATCTGGACAAGTTGGGTGTCCACGTTTTTCACGACATGGAGGAAGGGCTCAAGGATTGCGATGTCGTGATCATGCTGCGCTTGCAGAACGAGCGCATGACCGGCGCGCTGCTGCCGTCGGCAGGCGAGTATTTCCGTCACTATGGCCTGACGCCGCAGAAGCTGGCGCTGGCCAAGCCCGACGCCATCGTGATGCATCCGGGGCCGATGAATCGCGGGGTCGAAATCCATTCGGCCGTGGCCGACGGTTCGCAGGCCGTGATCCTGCCGCAGGTCACCTTCGGCATTGCCGTGCGCATGGCCGTGATGAGCATCGTTGCAGGGAATTGAGAACATGAACATCGAAATCCAACACGGTCGTATCGTTGATCCCAAGCACGCGGTCGACCGCGAAAACACCTCCCTTTTTATTGTTGACGGCAAGATTGCCGGCCTGGGTGAAGCACCGTCCGGCTTTGTCGCCGAGCGCAGCATTGATGCCACGGGCTGCATCGTGTGTCCCGGCCTGATCGATCTGGGCGCCCGGCTTAACTCCATCGAAGCCGAACTGGCCGCAGCCGTGGCCGGCGGCGTGACCTCGGTGGTTGTGCCGCCCGATGCCGACCCGCCGCTCGATGAACCGGAACTGGCAGACCGACTGGTCCACCGTGGCGAAGAAATCGGCAAGGCGCGCGTGCTGCCCTTGGGCGCGCTGACGCTGGGCCTGAAGGGTGAACGCCTCTCCGAACTGGCTGGTCTGAAAAAGGCCGGCTGTGTGGCCTTTTCCCAAGCCAAGGTGCCGGTGGTGGATACCGAAGCCCTGCTGCGGGCGCTCGAATATGCCGCCACTTTCCGCTTCCCCGTCTTTCTCCATCCGCAGGACTACTGGCTGTCGCGCAACGGTATTGCGCATGACGGCGAAGTCTCCAGCCGCCTGGGGCTGGCCGGCATTCCCGTGGCGGCGGAAACCATTGCCATTGCCACGATCGTGCAACTGGTACGCGATACGGGCTGTCGCGTGCATTTGACCCGGCTGTCGTCTGCCGCCGGGGTGGCGCTGGTGAAGGCAGCGATGGCCGAAGGGCTGCCGGTGAGTTTCGATATCGGCGTGCATCACCTGTTGATGACCGAGCACGATATTGGCTACTTCAACCCGCACGCCCGTTTCATGCCACCTTTGCGTACACAAAATGACCGCGCAGCGCTGTCGACCGCAGCGGCCAGCGGCCTGGCTGCCATTTGTTCCGACCACACGCCGGTCGGCGCTGACGACAAGCTGGTGCCTTTCGGCGAAGCCAAACCGGGCGCAACCGGCCTTGAAGTGCTCTTGCCGCTAACCCTCAAATGGGCCGTTGAAGCCGGTGTTTCACTCAGCGATGCCCTGGCCCGAATCACCTGTGCGCCCGCCGACATTCTCGGCCTGCCGGGCGGCACGCTGGCGCTCGGTGCGGAGGCCGATATCTGTATCTTCGATCCGGAAGCCGATTGGCAACTTACCCCGGATGCCCTGAAGAGTCGCGGCAAGAACTCCCCTTGGCTGGGCTACCTG
>JAKLLI010000072.1 GCA_023150195.1 Azonexus sp. | reverse complement strand
AGTCTTCGGTATCGGTCAGCTGGGTGTCTTCGCTCATGGTGCAGCGCCGCAAAAGGGCGTCCATTTTAGCACCGCCGGTTTCGCCCTCCGCCGCAAAAATACGGCGGATTTCCCCTGCATTTGCGTCAGCCCCGGCTCAGGGCACCTCGGCAGCGGGCATACGCGCCTGAATGATGGCCGCCTTTTTGCCCAGTCCGGGCGCATTGCGGTTACGGTCGTAGAAACGCGGATTCGGCACCATGCCAGCCAGTCGCGCTGCCTGTGCTGCGGTCAACTGGGCTGCGCCGGTAGAAAAGTAATGACGCGCTGCGGCTTCGGCACCAAACACCCCATTGCCCCATTCGATCACGTTCAGATACACCTCGAAAATCCGCCGCTTGCTCCACATTGCCTCAAGCATGAGGGTAATGATGGCCTCGTTGGCCTTGCGCACATAGGATTTGTCCGGACTAAGAAACAGGTTTTTAGCCAGCTGCTGGCTGATGGTGGAACCGCCCGCCACCAGACGCCCCTTTTTCTGGTTTTTTTCCATGGCGCGCTGGATGCCTTCCCAATCGAAACCTTCATGATCGACGAAGCGGGCATCTTCAGCCGCAATGATCGCGCGCTTGAGATGGGGCGATATCCGATCGTAATCCACCCATTGATGGCGGAGTTCTGCGTCTGGACGCTTTTCCTGTAACTCGCTCAGACGAATTTCCATGAAATGCGTCATCTGCGGATTGAAGTAACCCCAATAGGCGACCCAGACAAACCACCACAGCAACCAAAGCAGCCCGATCCCGATCAGGCCAAGCAAGGCAAAACCCAAGGCCCGGCGCAGGCGTTTCATCCCTTGAGCGTTACCCTGAGACTCGCCAAGACCGGGGCCGTGTCTGGATAAACCCCCCGCCACACCGCAAAGGCTTCGGCCGCCTGACCGACGAGCATGCCCAGTCCATCCGCGCAGCGAGCGGCGCCTTGCGCTTGCGCCAACTGCATGAAGGGGGTTTCGCCTTTGCCGTACATCATGTCGTAGGCCAGACTGCCAGCGGCGAACAAGCCGGGTGGCAAGGGCAGAGCCGCCCCACTAAGGCTGGCCGAGGTGGCGTTGATCACCAGATCAAACGCCTGCCCATCCAGCGCTGCGTAGGTGGATGCGGTCAACGGGGTGGAAACAGCCAAATCGGCAAACAGATCGACGAGGGCCTGCGCTTTGTCGAGGCTGCGGTTGGCGATGCACAAGACGGCGGGTTGCGTCGCCAGCAAAGGCTCGACCACCCCGCGCGCAGCTCCGCCGGCACCTAGCAGCAAGACGCGTTTTCCCGTGGGAGGGTAGTCTAGATTGTTACTTATATCGGCCAGCAAACCTGCACCATCGGTGTTATCCCCGTGGATTTCGTCACCTTCAAAGCACAAGGTATTGACCGCCCCGGCACGGGCCGCACGCGGCGACAAACGGGTACAGAGGCGATAGGCATCTTCCTTGAACGGCACGGTCACGTTGGCGCCACGCCCGCCTTCTGCAACAAAGCTGGAAACGGCCCCGGCAAAGCCGTCGACCGGCGCCAGTCGGGCTTCATACACCATATCCTGGCCGGTCTGACGGGCGAATTCGGCATGAATGGCCGGAGAACGGGAATGGGCAATCGGATTGCCAAAAACGCAGTAAAGATCGGACATCGGGCTCAGTTGTTCGATTTGCCGGTATCAAAGACATCGCCGGGCACGAAATTCCATTCGCGGGCGAACGAGAGAATGGCCGCCCCCCCCATCGCCTCCCGGGGCACCGGCCCAAATGGCGCGGACATGCGGAGAATGCGCAGCGCGGCCTGATCCAGGATCTTGTGCCCGGACGAACGGGAAATTTCCGCGCTGTAGAGGCTGCCGTCCTCGGCACGCAGTTCAACGAAGATCACGACTTTTCCGTACAACTTGCCGCGCGCTTCGTCGGGATAATTGAGCGTGCCGATGCGCTCCACCTTCTGTTTCCACGCATCGAAATACGGTGCCAATCCGTATTCCTGCGCCCGAGCACCGACAAATTTCTTTTGCGGCCGCTTGTTGTATTCCTCCATGGCCTTGCTGATTTCACCCTCCAGGCGGGCCATGGCGCGCGCCGTGTCGGCCAGATCGACGCCACTGAGCGAGCGGGTCGGATCGGGCTGTTCGCTGCGCGTTTCTGCGCTGGCCACGCTGCGCAGGCTGCGCGCCTGCGTCAACAGTTTTTGCTGGGCGGCTTCCAGCGCCTGCACCCGGCGCTGCATCTGTTGCAAATCGCTGCCGTTGATCTTGTGTTCAGTGGGCGGCAGAGGGGAACTGACCCTACGGTTTTCGTCGGTATTGCCGCCACCATCCAGATTGGCCTGCGCCAAGGCCTGCGCCTGCTTTGGGCGGGTGGCCGAGCGTGAATTGACCAGAATGATGTCCAGCGCCTTTTCCTTAACGACATTGGAGGCATCGGGGAAAGCAAAATTCAGCAACAGCAGGATGGCGTGCAGGGTGATCGACACGGCCAGCGCCACCCCGAGGCGACTCATGCGGAAAGGCAGGCGCAACGATGCAGCCGGCTTGGCAGCCGGCGCACGCTCGGTCGAAGATTTGCCTGCCCGACGTTTCACGCTTCCTCGTCCTCCGTCTCGGGCGTTACAGCATCATCGAGCAAGCCGGCAAAGCGCACGGACAATTCCGGCCCAAGCAGATCGATGGCCTCAATCTGCAAGCGCACGCGGGCACCGGGCAGCAGATCGGCCGGCAGTGAGGGCACGCGCTGCATCAGGGGCAGATGGTCCAGCTTGACCAACTGCTCGCGACGCACCGTAGCGTCAATTTCGACCAGGCCTTCTTGCTGCAGCCAGCGCAGGCACCAGTAGCGTTCCATTCCGCGCTGGAAATCGGCATACGCCGCATAAGTCACTTCGAAATCGCGCATCGCGGCAAACAGTTCTGCGGATTTTTGCGCGAAAGCAGGCGTTTCTTCGCGCAGACAGGCGATCAGTTGCCATTGATTGACCAGATCGCAATAGCGGCGCAAGGGCGAGGTCATCCACGCATACTGCGGCACGCCGAGGCCCTCGTGCGGCAAAGGAGAGGTGGTCATGCGCACCTTGCCCTGGGTTTGCGCCCGGTACAGACAGGCGATGTGATTGTCTGCCAGCAAGCCGCCCCAGGTCGCGTTGGCGACGATCATCAATTCGGCGACCAGCTTGTCCAGCGGGCTGCCGCGCTTGCGGGCAGTGATCTGGACGGTACACGCATCGGGATCGGCCAAATCGCCTTCGATGGCGAAGTTGTAGTCGTTAATCCCCTGCATGGCCGAGGGTTTGCCGCGCCGTCCTTCGCAGGCATTGGCAAAGTGCCAGAGATGCAGCAGTTCGTCGCGGAAGGGCTCGTCCGGCAAAGTGCCGCCGACCGTTTCGGCATTGAACCAGGGCTCGATTTCGTGATGCCGCAAATTGGCGGCGATATGCACCGACTCCAGCCGGGATTCGTGGGAAATGATCTCCAACTGTTCGTTGACCGTCAGATAGAGCGATACCGCCGGGCAATCCGTCCCGCCGGCCAGCGTGTAGTTCTGCACCACCGCATCCGGCAGCATGGTGATCTTGTTACCCGGCATGTAGACCGTGGACAGCCGGGCGCGGGCAACGCCATCGAGCGGGGAATCGTGTTCGATGGCCAGCCCCGGCGCCGCAATGTGGATGCCGATACGCGAACCGATCCCTGGAAGACGTACCACCGACAAGGCATCGTCAATTTCGGTCGTATTCGCATCGTCAATCGAAAAGGCGCGCACGTCTGCCTTGGGCAGATCCAGCGGCAATCCCGGTGCCTCAAGGGCAGGAAAAGCAATCCCCTTGGGGAACTGCTCATGCAGAAAACGGCGGTAATGCAGGAAGTACGGCGACTTGATGGCGCCGCACTGGAAGAGCAGTTGGGCCGCTGTCAGCCCGGTGTCGGCACACGCGGTTTCAAAGGCCTTGGTTTCCGGGCGATTGCGATCCGGCGCATAGAGCAGGGCATCGGTCATGGCGGCAATTTCCGCCGGCAGTTGCCCCGCCTTCAGTTGGGTGATCCAGCCTTCCATCGCCAGCGCTTGCTGACGCTTTTTTTCAAGACTGGCCAGAGCAGCTGCGAGAATGTCGGCAGGCGCCTTGCGGAAGCGGCCCTTGCCTTTGCGGTGGAAATAGATGGGCGCGGCGTGCAGGGCAAGCAGGACCGCCGTCGCTTCAACCGGCGCGGGTTCGTGTCCGTAGTAATCACGGGCAAAATCCAGAAACGAAAATTCGCCATCGCTCACGCACTCCCACAGGAAATCCGGTTCGATTTCTTCTGCCAGCGGCGTCGCCACGTCGAGCAAGCTGCCGGCGGCAGGCATCTCGAAGCGCAACAACACCGTGGCTGCCTTGATCTTGCTGCGCTTCCCGGAAGGCATTTCGACCTGCAACGACGCCTCGTTGTCGGCCATGACACTACCGGCTTTAAAGCCGCCATCTTCTTCAAACAATACGTTCATCGGCGGATTATAACCCGGCAAATTCAAGGAGTTGCGGCAACATTTCGGGAAACCGGGTGAAGCTGTGATCGCCGCCCTCGAAGACTTCCTGCGGACAACCGAACCAGAAACCCTGGGCATTGCGGTAATCCAGCACCGCATCCCCGGTTTCCAGCCAGAGGCGGTAGACGCCCCGCGCTGGCGGGACAGCTTGCGCTTTCAATTGGGCGGCGTGAGCCTCGGTAAATTGGAACGTTTCGCCCGTGTGGTAATTCGCGTGGACGCCGACGAATTTACCCACATCGAGGCAGTCGACCGCCGCCGGGTTGATCAAGAGCGCACGCAGGCCGTACTTTTCTGCCAAACAGGCGGCGTAATGCCCGCCCAGCGAAGAACCGACCAGCGTTACCGCGCCTGCCTGCGCCTCAATCCATTGCGACAGGTCACGAATCACCCGATCGGGCTCGTGCGACAAGGACGGACAGGCAAAGCGCGCGGACAAGCCCCGCGCCGCCATCGCCTCGCCAAGCAGACGAGCCTTCCACGAGGCTGGCGACGAACAAAAGCCGTGCAGGAAAAGAATCAGGCCGTCCATTCCACCCAGCCCATTTGTGCGGTCAACAACACCAACAGGCCAAAAACAATGCGATACCACGCGAACACGGTGAAATCGTGGCTGGAAACGTAACGCAACAAAGCTTTCACGGTCAGCATGGCCGCCACAAACGACGCGACGAATCCAACCGCGAAAACCGGCAGGTCTGCGGCATGCAACAGCGACCAGTTTTTGTAAACGTCGTAGACGGTTGCCGCAAACATGGTGGGAATGGCCAGAAAAAAGGAAAACTCGGTCGCCGTTTTGCGCGATAAGCCAAACAGCAGCCCGCCCATGATCGTGGCACCGGAACGCGAGGTGCCAGGAAACATCGCCATCGCCTGAGCGAATCCGACTTTCAGGGCATCCGGCCAGCGCATGTCGTCGACCGCATTGATGCGGGGGTGATAGGCCTTGCGCTCGATATAGAGAATAAGGAAACCGCCAACGATCAAGGCCCCGGCCACGGTCAAGGGGTTGAACAAGTAGGTTTTGATCGCACTGTGAAACAACAAACCCAATACGGCAGCAGGCAGAAAGCCGATGACCAGTAGACTGGCAAAGCGTTGCTGCACGGGATCTGACCCCAAACCGCCCAAGGCCTGCGCAATGCGCGCCCGAAAATCCCAGCAGACGGCGAGAATGGCGCCTAATTGAATGACGATCTTGAAGACCTTGCTTTGATCATTGGTGTAATCCAGCAAACTGCCCACAATGATGAGATGCCCAGTCGAGGAAATCGGCAGGAATTCGGTCAAGCCTTCGACCACGCCAAGGATCAGGGCTTTGAGGAGAAGTATCGGGTCCATAAGTGCGCATTCATCATGAGAACGCGCATTCTACCCGCCCGGTCGGGTCATCACCTCAAGTTCGCTTAACCAGCGCAGCGCCTGCTCGCGGGTTTCGCCGCACATCTCCCGCGATGGCTGCAGTCCGCCACAGCAACTCGGGCGTTCGGGCAAGCCGAAAAGGCGGCAGCGCAGCTCGGCATCCAGATGCCGGCAGGGCACGCCGGCCGCCTTGCCAAGCGAGGTAATGGACGGGGCAATGCAGCAAGCGCCGCAACCAGGCCTGCATGCCATCGTGTCCGTCAAAGGCTGCTGAGTCATGCGCACATTGTCGCAGAGGCCCTTCGCCCACGCACCCCAAAGCGCCCCAACACGGTGCAAAAATATCATGCCGAATTCATTTTTTTGTTGCCTTGATAACAAAACAAACCTGCCGGCAAGCCGCATAAAACCGTGATTTGCCCCCGATTTGTGCATCACGAAAAATACTTGAAAATTTCATCGGAAACGAACACCCCACACCCTATAATTCGCGCCCTTTTGACGCCCCCGGAGAACGACCATGACTCAAACTCAGCCCCCCATCGCCCACCTCGGCCTCAACCACGGCTATTGCTTCAACGGCGATCTGGTCGAACTCAATGCCGAAATCGCCTGCCGCCAGGACGCCCTGTGCGGCCAGAGCTGGTCGCTTCGTCTCTTGGCCAACGACACGGACCCGATCGCTGAGCTGCAACTTGGCCAACTGTTTCCGGACGCGAATGGCAAGGTGTTCATCTGCGGCCAAACTGCCGCCCTGCTGCCCGCAGGTAGCGCCAGCCACACGCTGAGCCTCGCGCTGTGTTGCGATGGCGCCGAAATTGAACGCGCCCGTTACGCGGCCCCGGCGACTTTTGCGCTCCCGCGCCTGAGTGGTGAATGCACGGTTACCCTGCAAGACGAAAGCGCCACGCTGCGCATCGAAGAGATTGGCAACCCCCGCGCCGAAGACAACCTGAGCGGCACCCTCGCGCTGGAAATCTGGGCACTGGATGCCCCCTATCAGGGCAACCAGTGGACCGGCACACCGCTCGCCAGCGTGGTCGCCGGTCAGCTTGGCGGCCAGCAGCGCTGGCAGCAGGTTGGCTATGTGCTCCACGCCGTTGCCGCACCCGCTGGCAGTTTCCCGACGCTGATGCTGCGCGAATGGACTGCCACCGGCTACGTCACCCGTGACTTCCGCCAGTTGGCAGCAAGCCCTGTGGCGGCACCGGTCGTCGCCGATGAGAAAGTCACGGTCACCGCGCCCGAGGTCAAAACTGAAGCGAAGACCGAAGTCAAACCGGAAAACAAGGCAGCCAAAACCAAGAAGTCCGCCAAATCCACGGTTTCGGTCAACACCGCCAGCGCGACGGAAATCAGCGCCATCAAGGGCATCAGCGATACCCTGGCCAAAGCCATCGTCGCTGCGCGCCCCTTTACCAGCCTCGATGAACTGACCCGCGTCAAGGGCATGGGTGCCAAACTGCTGGCCAAGCTGCGCGCCAGCTTCAGCCTCTGATCAGGTCCCGGAACGGTCAGGCGGCAACTGCTGCCTGACCATGTGCTCGGCCAGGGTTGCGTACAGCGGTCGGGACACCAGACGGGAGACAGCGGACGCTACCAGCGCCGTCGCCATCAGGGCCATCACCAGCCCGTAGCCATCAACCATCTCCATGACGATGATGAAGGCCGTAATCGGCGCCTGCGTGGCGGCGGCCAGAAAGCCCACCATGCACAACACGACAATGGTGGTGGAAAACGCCTGTCCCGACAGCACCGGAATGAGATCCTGACCAATACCGGCACCGATGGCCAGCGACGGGGCAAAAATACCACCGGGCAAACCCGATAAATAGGAAAGCACAGTCGCCACAAAGCGAGCCGGGCCGTAATACCAGGGAATGTCGGCATTACCGGTCAGCAGCGAACGGGTTTCC
>JAKLLI010000071.1 GCA_023150195.1 Azonexus sp. | reverse complement strand
AGAGTGCGCCGGCCAGGCAGGACAACAGGAAGAAGGGGCGGAAGCCAACCAGCCAGAGAGGGTGATGGAAAAACGACATGTCAAGCGGGCGGTGATCAGGGAAAAAGTGTGGCAAGTTTACCTTTCGCTGTTGTCCCGGCTTTGATTTATCCGGCCTTGGCGAAGCAGGGATAGCGCTTTTGGCGTAAAATCCGCACCTTGGTTGTGCTCAGGGGGGAGACCTGCGCAACCGGTTCCTTAAGGATAACGATGAAGCGCGTAGATGATTTCCGCTTGCGTCTTGGCAAGCAAGAGTTGGTACCGATCATGATCGGTGGCATGGGGGTGGATATTTCAACCGCCGATCTGGCCCTGGAAGCCGCCCGTTTGGGGGGCGTGGGTCATATCTCGGATGCCATGATCAACACCGTGTCCGATCGTCGCTATGAAACCAAGCACGTCAAGGAAAAGCTGGCGCTCTACAAATACAACGTCCTTAACGAAGACAAGTCGCCGGTCAAATTCGATCTGGGGCGACTGGAAGAAGCTACACGCCTGCACGTTGAGGCCACCATGGCCCGCAAGCAGGGGGGCGGGATGGTGTTCATCAACTGCATGGAAAAGCTGACGATGAACGCGCCCAAGGAAACCTTGAAGGTGCGCATGTCGGCGGCGCTGGATGCCGGCATCGACGGCATCACTTTGGCTGCCGGGCTGCATCTCGGTTCGTTTGGGCTGATCGAGGATCATCCGCGTTTTCGCGATGCCAAGCTGGGCATCATCGTTTCGTCCGTGCGCGCCTTGCAACTCTTCCTGAAGAAAAGTGCGCGTACCAACCGCATGCCGGATTACGTGGTGGTCGAGGGGCCGCTGGCTGGTGGCCATCTGGGCTTTGGCATGGATTGGGCGCAGTACGATCTGGCGACCATCGTGGCCGAGGTGTTGCAGTATCTGAAAGACGAGCATCTGGATATTCCGGTCATTCCCGCCGGCGGGATTTTCACCGGTACCGATGCCGCCCAGTTTCTTGAGGCCGGCGCCGCAGGGGTTCAGGTGGCGACGCGGTTTACCGTGGCCGAAGAATGCGGCCTGCCGGCAGAAGCCAAGCAGGAATACTTCAAGGCCAGCGAAGCGGATATCGAGGTTAACCAGATTTCTCCGACCGGCTATCCGATGCGCATGATCAAGTCCAGCCCGGGGATCGGCGATGGCATTCGCCCGAATTGCGAAGCCTATGGTTATCTGCTCGACGCCAATGGCAAGTGTGCCTACATCAGCTCGTATAACCGTGAAGTGGCGGCTCATCCCGGGGCGCGCAAGGTCAAGGTGTTCGACAAGACCTGTTTGTGCACCCATATGCGCAACTTCGAAATCTGGACCTGCGGCCAGTTGACCTGGCGTTTGAAGGACACCACGCGCCGCAACGAGGATGGCAGCTATCAGGTGTTGAGCGCCGAGCACATCTTCAAGGATTACCAGTTCAGTACCGATCAGCAGATCGCTCTGCCGGACTGATCGATCTCAACGCCGTACCCGCAACGGGTACGGCGCTCAGGGCAAGGCCCAGCCGAAGCGTTCGAGCAATTCGGCGAATTCCCCGCCAACGCGCGCATTCACCGTCATCGGCTGTTGGCTGACCGGATGCAGGAAGCGCAACTGCGTGCAGGCCAGCAGCAGCCGGCGACAGGCGAGTTGTTCCCAGAAATAGCGATTGTGTTTGCCCTTGCCGTAGGTGGTGTCGCCAATGATCGGATGGGAGATGTGTTTCAGGTGGCGGCGAATCTGGTGGCGGCGGCCGGTGACCGGGGTGAGTTCAAGCAAGGCGTAGCGGCTGCAGGGATACCGGTCGACGGCGACCGGCAGTTCGACCGTTGCCAGGGTGCGAAAATGGGTAACGGCGGCCTGGGCTTCTTCGCTGCTGTGTTCCCCGCGGAATTCGTAATCGTCGCGCTGGCGGGTGAGCGGATGATCAATTTCGCCTGTTGCTGGCGGATGCCCCCTGACCACGGCCAGATAACGTTTTTCGACGGTACCGGCCTCGAATTGGCGGCCCAGTTCGCGCATCATTTTCGGACTTAGCCCGAACAGCAAAACGCCCGAGGTCCCGCGGTCCAGCCGATGCGCAGGCCAGACGCGCTGTCCGATCTGGTCACGCAGAATCTGGATGGCGAAGCGGGTTTCGTGGCGATCGATTTCGGAGCGATGGACCAGCAGATTGGGCGGCTTGTCGATGGCGACAATGTGCGCATCGCGGTAGAGAATCGCCAGCGGCGCTTCTCCGGTGGGGACCGGCCGGTCGACAGCGTGATCAGGCAAAAAACCGGCCTCGTGCCTCTGCGGGAATGGTCATCCCGGTCACATGCGCGCGATCCAGCAGTTCCCAGTAATAGCGATAGGAGGCCCGGTCGTGCAGTTTGCCTTCGTGCTGAATCGGCCCCCAGCCAGCGTCCTGAGCGGCGATGAGGATCTCGGCAGCGGCCTGAACTTCGGAAAAGTCCGGGCGCATGGCTTCGACGATGGGCAGAATCTGGTTGGGGTGGATGCTCCACATACGCAGATAGCCGAATTCGCGGCGAGCGCGCAGGGCATCGTTGCGGATGAAGTCGAGGTCCTTCAGTTCCGTGGTCACGTTGTGCGAAGGCACCACGCCGCAGGCCAGTGCCGCAGCGCTAATCTCGCACTTGGCACGAGTCACCAGCGGGTGCTCGAATTGGCCGGGGCTTTTCATTGCGCCGCCGGGAATGGCGCCGTGGTGTCCGGAAACGAAATCCATCAGGCCGAAATCCAGCGACTCGACGCCGGGCAGGGCGGCAATCTCCCAGACCTCACGCAGGGCGCCGTGGGTTTCGATCAGTACATGGACGGGGATTCTGCGGTCAACACCGCACGCCTGCTCAATTTCGCGCAAGGCTTCGAGTTGCACTTGCACGTCGCTGGCGCTGCAGGGCTTGGGCAGTGTCAGGAAAGGCAGGCGGTTGCCGGCGATCCGTACCAGAATTTCCATGTCCTGGCGCCAATGCGGATGGGTGACGTCATGCACGCGCGCACCTACCCGGTTGAAGGCGTTGTGCTCGGACATGATCAGATTGGCTGCCATCTCGGCATGTTCGCGCTCGGCGCCAGCATGTGCGCCATCTTCGCAGTCGCAGGTGATGTCGAAAATCGGCCCGAGTTGCTGCTGAAGCTGCATGGCTTTCAGCATCAGTTTTTCCGAACCGGCGTAATGGTCGACCGCCGGCAGGATGGGGAAGGGCTTTTCGCCCGCAAACAGGACGTCTTTCGGATGGCGCATTGCAAGCTTTCACAGAAGCGAAAAACCGGATTTTAAGGTTGTGGACCGCAGAAAACAAAAAAGCCGTGGCGAACCACGGCTTTTTCGGCGGATGAAATCCGATTACAGCATGCTGGCGACGGCAGCGCGCTCGTCTTCGAGTTCCTTCAGGGTGATCGCGATCTTGCCCTTGGAGTACTCGTCGATTTCCAGACCCTTGATCAGGGTGAAGGTGCCGTTCTTGCATTCGCACGGGAAGCCGAAAACCAGGCCTTCCGGGATGCCGTAGCCGTTGTCGGCCGGTGCCGGGATACCCATCGTGACCCACTCGGTGGAACCGAGGTGCCAGTCACGGATGTGGTCGATGGCGGCATTGGCAGCAGAAGCAGCGGAAGACAGGCCGCGGGCTTCGATGATGGCGGCACCACGCTTGCCAACGGTCGGCAGGAACACGTCGTTGTTCCAGGCGGCGTCGTTGATCAGCGCCTTGACGCTGTCGCCGTTGGAGGTCACGCAACGGTAGTCAGCGTACATGGACGGGGAGTGGTTGCCCCACACCACCAGCTGCTTCAGGGAAGAGACCGGACGGCCTGCCTTTTGGGCCAGCTGGGTCAGCGCACGGTTGTGATCCAGACGCAGCATGCCGTGGTAGTTGTTCGGGTTGGTGCGGCCAACCTTGATGGCGGCAGCGCGGGCGATGTAGGCATTGGTGTTGCACGGGTTGCCAACGACCAGCACCTTGACGTCTTCCTTGGCGTTTTCGGCAATGGCCTTGCCCTGAACGGTGAAGATGGCACCGTTGGCAGTCAGCAGGTCGGCACGTTCCATGCCGGGGCCGCGCGGACGGGCGCCAACCAGCAAGCAGACGTCAGCGTCCTTGAAGGCAACGTTGGGATCGTCGGTGGCGACCATGCCAGCCAGCAGCGGGAAGGCGCAGTCGTCAAGTTCCATCATGACGCCCTGCACAGCCTTCTGGGCTTGCGGCAGGTCGAGCAATTGCAGAATGACCGGCTGGTCCTTGCCAAGCATTTCGCCGGAGGCAATGCGGAACAGCAGGCTATAACCGATCTGGCCGGCGGCGCCGGTAACGGCAACGCGCATGGGGGCTTTGGACATGTATCGCTCCTGAATATGAACAGCGTGGTTGAATTGTTCGATGGGCTCGATGCCGGTATTTTTAACTGCCTTGCGTCAGACGGCACCAGAGAGGAATGATGGTAGAAGTTCGGCGTTTTTCTGTCAATTCATCATGTGTCTTATATAAGACAACTTTTCGTGGACGCTTAGTTTGAAATGTGCTGAAATCTTCCGCCATGACCCGTGAAAAACCCCGTGCCGCCATGCGTAATAGTGCGCCTACCTTCAGCCCGCTTTATCGCCAGATCAAGGATTTTCTGATTCTCAGTCTGGAGAAAGGCGAATGGGGGCCCGGCGATGCCATCCCCAGCGAGGGTGAGTTGGCGCAGCGCTTTAATGTCAGCCAAGGGACGGTACGCAAGGCAATTGACGAAATGGCCGCGGATAATCTCCTTGTGCGGCGTCAGGGCAAGGGAACCTTTGTTGCCACCCACAGCGATCCGCGATCCTTCTATCGCTTTTTGCGACTGGTGCCTGATGGCGGCGTTGCGGTGCCTGCGGTCAGCGACCCTTTCTTTTGCGAACAGATTGCCGCTTCACCCAAGGTGGCCGCCGTGCTGGGGTTGAATCCGGGTGATTCGGTGGTGCATGTGAAGCGCCTGCTGCGTTTTGCTGGAGAGCCCGTGGTCTATGACCAGATCTATCTGGCAGGCGAGTTGTTTGGTGGTCTGGCCTTGGAGGCCCTGAAAGGCGGGGAGCGTTCGCTCTACAGCCTGTTCGAGAGCGACTTCGGGGTGCGCATGATTAACGCCGAGGAGCATCTGAGGGCGGTCGCGGCCGATGCCGAGAGCGCTGCTTTGCTAGGTGTTGTCGAGGGCGAGCCGCTGTTGCTGGTTGAGCGGACCGCCTACACCTATGGCAACAAGGCTGTGGAATGGCGCCGTGGTTTGTATTCCACTCAGGGGCACTACTACCGCAACGATCTTGGGTGATTTGAGGCGAATTTTGTTTCGCTTCAAGCTGCGTGTGCTGGCGCTTTTGGCAGTTTTTTGAATGTATAATTACGGTTCTTTTCAAACCACGTACAAGCGGAAAACCGCATTCTTACGCGAGGAATGACGTTCATGGCAGAAATGACCATCAAGAAACGTCCAAAAAACTTGGACTTGACGACTATCAGGTTGCCCTTGCCGGGCAAGGTTTCAATTCTGCATCGCGTGAGCGGTGCCGGGTTGTTCCTGTGCTTCCCGGTAATGCTCTGGCTGTTTGGGGCGAGCCTGGAATCTGCAGAAAGTTTTGCCAACTTTAAATCGATTGCCGGCATGCTGCCGGTCAAGGTGATTCTGGCAGGCTTGCTGTGGGCTTTTGTTCACCACTTCTGTGCAGGTATCCGCTTCCTGTTGCTGGATCTGCACGTGGGTATCGAGAAAGAGGCGGCACGCAAGTCCGCTGGTGTCGTGTTCGCTGTCAGCGTTCCGCTGACCCTGATCCTGTGGGGGGTTCTGCTGTGATCAACCGTATTGTTGTCGGTGCCCATTACGGCCTCAAGGACTGGATCGCGCAACGCGCGACAGCCGTCATCATGGCGGTTTATTCCGTTCTGCTCGCCGCTGTATTGCTGGTGGTTCGTCCGGGGACGTTCGAGGCTTGGCAAGGCGTGTTTGCCAATGGCCCCATGAAGTTCTTTACCTTCTTGTTCTTCGTCAGCCTCTTCTACCATGCCTGGATCGGCATTCGTGACATCTGGATGGATTACGTCAAGCCGACCGGTATCCGTCTGACCCTGCATGTCCTGACCGTTGCTGCGCTGGTGGGCTACACCGCGTGGGCTGCTGCGATTCTCTGGAGGCTGTAAGCGTGAGTATTCCTGTTCTGAAGTTTGATGCGGTTATCGTTGGTGCCGGTGGTGCCGGTCTGCGTTCCGCCATTCAATTGTCCGAAGCCGGTCTGAAGACGGCTGTTCTATCCAAGGTTTTCCCGACCCGTTCGCACACGGTTGCGGCTCAGGGTGGCGTCGCTGCCTCTCTGGGTAACTCCGAGGAAGATCACTGGACGTGGCACATGTACGATACCGTCAAGGGTTCCGACTGGCTCGGCGACCAGGACGCCATCGAATTCATGTGCAAGAAGGCCAACGAAGTGGTCGTTGAACTCGAGCACTACGGTATGCCCTTCGACCGTACCGACAACGGCAAGATTTATCAGCGTCCGTTCGGCGGTCACATGTCCAACTTCGGCGAAAAGCCGGTGCGTCGTTCCTGTGCTGCTGCTGACCGTACCGGTCACGCCATGTTGCACGCGATGTATCAGCGTAACGTCAAGGCCAATACCCAGTTCTTCGTCGAATGGATGGCGCTGGACCTGATTCGTGACGAAGAAGGTCACGTGGTTGGCGTTACCGCCATGGAAATGGAAACCGGCCAGGTCGTGATCTTCCATTCCCGTGCGACCATCTTCGCGACCGGCGGTGCTGGCCGTATCTTCTACTCTTCCACCAACGCCTTTATCAACACCGGTGACGGCCTGGGCATGGCGGCACGTGCCGGTATCCCGCTGGAAGACATGGAATTCTGGCAGTTCCACCCGACCGGTGTTGCCGGTGCCGGTGTGCTGATTACCGAAGGTGTTCGCGGTGAAGGCGGCATCCTGCGCAATAGCAGCAAGGAACGCTTCATGGAGCGCTATGCGCCGAACGCCAAGGATCTGGCTTCGCGTGACGTGGTTTCCCGCGCCATGGCCACCGAAATCAAGGAAGGTCGCGGTTGCGGCGTCAACAAGGATTACGTCCTGCTTGACATCACCCACCTCGATCCCGCCACCATCATGAAGCGCCTGCCTGGTATTCACGAAATCGGTATCCAGTTTGCCGGTGTGGACTGCCTGAAGGAGCCGCTGCCGGTCGTGCCGACCTGCCACTACCAGATGGGTGGTATCCCCACGCATTATTCGGGTCGCGTTGTTGTGCCGCAAAACGGCGATTTCAACACCGTCGTGCCTGGCTTCTACGCCGGCGGCGAATGTGCCTGTGCTTCGGTCCACGGCGCAAATCGTCTCGGTACGAATTCCCTGCTCGATCTGCTGGTGTTCGGCAAGTCGGCTGGCGATTCCGCAGTCGAAGATCTCAAGGGTGGCAAGGCCCACCGCGAGCTGCCGAAAGATGCGGCTGAAAAATCGCTGGCCCGTATCGCTGCCATCGACAACCGCAAGGGTGGTGCCAACGTTCACGAAACCCGTCTGGCCATGCAGCGCACCATGCAGGATCACGCCGGTGTGTTCCGCTTCGGCGATATGCTCAAGCAGGGCGTGGAAAAGATCCTAGAAGTCGAGAAGGCTGCACGCAATCTCGAAATCAAGGACAAATCCATGGCCTGGAATACGGCACGGACCGAAGCCCTCGAAATGGAAAACCTGATCGAAGTCGCCAAGGCCACCATGATTTCCGCAGAGGCTCGCAAGGAATCCCGCGGTGCACACGTCCGTGACGATGCCCCGGATACCCCGGAGTTCCCGAATGGTCGCAACGACAAGGAATGGCTCAAGCACACGCTGTTCTCCCCGGTGGACAACTCGATCAGCTACAAGCCGGTCAACCTGCAGCCGCTGACCGTTGAAACTGTCGCCCTCAAGACGCGCTCGTAC
>JAKLLI010000425.1 GCA_023150195.1 Azonexus sp. | reverse complement strand
CGGGCAGCAAACCCCAAAGAGGCCAAGAAACCGGCTGAAATCCAGTTTCGAAGGCCTGCAAAGGGAATGTGGCAGAAATTTTTGCATCGTCAGCAATGAATAGCCGAAGGCATCACGGTGTTTTTGGGTAACCTGTTAATGGCCGGCCATTCACACTCGGCCATTTGGCCGCTTCGCGACAGGCACTGAACAACACGAACTCACCCAGCGGCACGATCAGCCCGGTTTCCTCAGCGAGCGGAATGAAACGATCCGGCGTCACCACACCTTCGCCTGGCCGCTGCCAGCGCACCAGCGCCTCGAATCCGCACACCTGATGATCGGCATCGACTTTGGGTTGGTACACCACCGATAACTGCTGATCCTGAATGGCAACGCGCAAGGCAGCCTCAAGTTCAAACCGTTCATGTGCCGCCTGATTGAGGTCGCTGGTATAGAACTGATACTGGGCCTTACCCTTGGCCTTGGCGTGATACATGGCGACATCAGCGACGCGCAAAAGCCCGTCAAGATCATCGGCGTCATCCGGATACATCGCTGCGCCGATGCTGCAATGACTATGCACCACATGCCCGGCCAGCGCGTAAGGCGCCATCATCGAGGCCATCAGTCGATCGAGGAGGATGGCGGTGGCCGAGCGGGACTGCGGTTCGCCGAGCACCACAGTATCGATGCCGCGTAGCGAGGCGCGCATGCGGTTGGACATTTCAACCAGCAATTGATCGCCAGCGGCATGGCCCAGGCTGTCGTTAATGACCTTGAAGTTATCGAGATCAACAAAAGCCAGTGCCACCTTGCCGTTGCCGCGTCGGGCATGCTGAATGGCCTGCGCCAGCCGGTCCGGCAAGACCTTGCGATTGGGCAGGCCGGTGAGTGGGTCGTGCGTGGCCTGATGATGCAGGATGGCACGGTGACGCCGTTGCATGGTGATGTCTTCGACCGTGCCTTCGTAGTAACGCAGGCTGCCATCCGGGGCATAGACGGCATGCGCATTCTCCGAAATCCAGATGCTTTCGCCGTCGTGACAGATCACTTCAGACTCGAAATGGCGCACATAGCCATCGCGCTGAATCAGTGCCTTGAATTCGGCCCGTCGTCCCGGGTCACGATAAAGTTGGCGCCCGATGTCCGATAGCCAGGCAATCAGGCATTCCGGATCGGGAAAACGGTAAAGCCTCGCCAGCGCCGGATTGGCCGCGAGATAGCGACCGCTTTCGGTGGTCTGAAACATGCCAATCACCGAGTTTTCAAAAATGCTGCGATAGCGCAACTCGGTTTCCGCCAGATGCACCTGGACCAGCACACGGTCCGTGATGTCCTCCAGATAGCCTTCGATACGGCGCCGACCCTGCGTATCCGCCACCAGCGCCCCCCGTTCCAGCACCCATTTTTCGGTGCCATCCCGTGCGATCAACCGATATTCCTGACGATAACTGGCACCAAAATCCAGGGTCGCCAAAATGGCCTCGGCCACGCCCTGGCGGTCTTCGGGATGGCGCAGCGCCGCCAGTGACATCGGTGCGCGGTCAACCAGTTCCGCCGCCGAAAACCCGGTAAGTTCGCGACAGCCGGCACTGACCGACAACAATCGCCAGCCTTCGCAGGGAAGGCAGCTGAAAACCATGCCATCAAGGCCTGACAAGTGGCGCTGGTCCAGCCCGCTACGCTGCTCAACCGGTGAACCTGCCTTTCGCGACCAGGGCCAGCAGGCCGCGAGCGACATCCCGAACATCAACTGACATGCCCCAAACTCACGCCCTCGCGATGTCCCTGCACACTGGTCACATCCAGCAAATGGCTGCCGGTTTCCTCGATCCAGCGAAACACGCCGTCGATGGCAGCG
>JAKLLI010000070.1 GCA_023150195.1 Azonexus sp. | reverse complement strand
GCCAGATCGGCTGCCAGGCGCGCCTCGCTGCGCCCTGGCACCAGATCCAGGCAGAGCGCCGCTTGCCCGTTTTGCAGCAAGGCATCACGCAGCGGTGCGGAAAGGGCATAAATCAGGCCGCCCTCGATCCCGCTTTCCGTGATGTTGAATTCCCCCTGTTGCACTTGTTGACCGCAACTGGCGCGCACGGCCTTGACCGGCGCCCCGGCATACCGTTCACGGAAATAGGGGGACCAAGCCACGTCAAAGCCGCAATTGGCGGGCTTTAGGGGGGCCACGGGCAGACCAGCGGCTGTCAGTAGCGGCACCCAGGCCCCGTCGGAGCCCAGCTTTTTCCAACTGGCGCCCCCCAGGGCCAGCACCGTGGCATCCGCCTCGAAAGCCAGCTCGCCCGAAGGCGTGGCAAAACTTAGCCAACCATCGGCTGTCCAACCCAGCCAACGATGTCGTACCCGAATCTGTACACCCTGGCTGCGCAAGCGGTGCAGCCAGGCACGCAACAAGGGCGCCGCCTTCATCCCGTCGGGAAAGACCCGGCCCGAGGTGCCGACAAAGCTGGCTATTCCCAGCCCCTGCATCCAGTCACGCAAGGCGGCTGGGCCAAAAGCGGCCAACAACGGCGTGAGCACCGCTGCAGCCGCCCCGTAACGGGCCAGAAAATCCGGCAGCGGTTCGGCGTGGGTAATGTTCATCCCCCCCTTGCCCGCCATCAGGAATTTTCGTCCAACCGACGGCATGGCGTCGAAAATCGTGATTTCCAGCCCGTCGACCGCAGCCCCGCCAGCACGGGCCGCCAACTGCTCGGCCGCCATCAGGCCGGCTGGCCCGCCGCCAATAATGGCGATCCGACGCATCAGGAAGCCGTGGCGCGTGGCGGCCTATCGAGCAGCAGCCCCTCGGGAAGCGCCTCTTCGTCCAGGGGAACGACGGTCACGGCGACCTCGGGCTCGGCACTGCCACCACCAAGAATGATGCCGCGCAACGGCGAAATATCGGAAAAATCGCGGCCAACCGCCAGTGTGATGTGCTCGGTATCCGGCAGCAGATTGTTGGTTGGATCGAAGTCCACCCAGTGGTCGCCACTCCCGGGCGCATACACGGAAACCCAGGCGTGCGAGGCATCGGCACCGATCAGCCGGGGCTTTCCCGGCGGCGGACGGGTGAGCAGATAGCCGCTGACATAGCGCGCCGCCAGCCCCAGCGCACGCAGGCAGGCGATCATCAGATGCGCAAAGTCCTGACACACGCCGCGCTTGTTTTCCAGCACCTCGAGTACCGGGGTGGAAACGGTCGTGGCTTCCGGGTCGAACTCGAACTCATCGAAAATTTTTGCCATCAGACAGCGCGTACCTTCCAGCACCGGCGTGCCAGGCGGAAAACAATCCGCCGCGTAATCGGCCAGCTCGTGCTTGATGCGGACATGCGGGCTTTCGAACAGGAAGCGCGCAGCATCCAGATCCTCGGGTTCCGGTACGGTCGCATCGTAAGCCAGCCGCTCGCGGACCTTTTCCCAAGGCAGTGAAGCCAGCAACAGCGCTTCGTCTGCCGGGTGCGGCACGACGGAAATATTCATCGATGAACGAATCAGCAGGCGTTCATGCGGGGCATGAAAAGCGACCCAGCTCACCGGGTTGCCGAAGGCATCTTCGCCATCGCGCCGCCAGGTTGGCGTCGGTTCGATATCGACCTGTTGCGAGTGCACCTCCTGCCACGGCAGACTGCGCGGCGAGAGATGCAACTGCTGCTGCGACAGGGAAACAGCACTGCCGTAGTCGTAGGCAGTTTCGTGGAGCACGTGGTAGCGAACGGGTTTCATGCGGATTACAAAGCCATCGTTTGCCGGCTGACATCGCCGACATGCGTAAAGTAGCGCATTCCCAGCACATCCGAGACCTGACCCGCCGCCAGATCCAGTTCGTCCAGCAAGGTGGCCAGGGTTTCGCACGGCGAGCAGCGTTTGCATTCGCTGAATTGCATGCGCTCGAAGACGCTGAGATCAAAGGCTTGCAGGCGCGCAAACGCCACTTGCAGGCGATCATCGTATTCGGTGCCGAGATCGCGGGCCATGCGTTCCAGATAGCGAATCAATGCCGACGCTTGAAACAAAACACCGTGCGGGTTGGTGTCGTCAAACACCAGCAGGTCAAGCACCGGCAACAGTTCCGGCAAGCGTGAATAGCGGGAGCGATAGGTGATGATGGAGTCAGCCAGTTCCAGCAACCATTCCAGACAGCCGGGGGCACGCGACGAGCTCATTCGCAGGAAGGCCGCAATCGCCTGGGAGAAGAAAGACAGGCGTTCCAGGCGGCGACCGATGAAAAGTAGACGCCAGCCGTCATCCCGCGTCATGTTGTCCATTGCAAAGCCGTTGAGCGATGAAGAGACCAGCAGCACGCGATCCAGGAAGGCAATGGCTTCCGTCAAGGTGGGATGCTTTTTCTGCGCGGCCTGCTGCTCCCGCTGCAAGCGATGCAGGGAATGCCAGTGGTCCAGCGAGAGGCGTTCACGCACATGCGTGGCCGACCACATCAGGCTGCGGATATTGCTGGCGAGACTCCCGGGCTGATCCGGATCATAGATCGCCTCCAGCAAGGCATGCTCGCCCCCCTCGTCTTGCGGCACATCATCTTCGGGCGAAGGCAAGACCCGGAGTCGTTCGGAGAGCTCGATGACGGAAGCGACCGCATCCGTTTTCTCGCCGCCGCCTTCGACCAGGCGGGAAAGCACTACCCGCAACAAACGGGCGCTGTCATCAAAGCGTTCGGAATAGCGACCCAGCCAAAACAGGTTTTCCACCACCCGCGACGACAGGTTGGCGCCGGAGCGCACCAGATCGCGCACACCGATCGAGGGTTTGAGCAAGGTGAAATCGCTGACCGGCCCATCGGTCAACACCCAACAATCCTTGGAAGCCCCGCCACGCTGCATCGAAATGATGCGTGCCGAAGCCCCCTGCGCCACCCGGGCCAGGCCACCCGGCATGACCGCATACTCCCCGTCTGCCTTGACCACCGCGTAAGCGCGCAACCCAACCGGACGCGCGATCAGGCGTCGCTCGTGCGCCCGACTCCAGGTGGGTGCCTGAGACAGATTCACCATTTCCTGGGCGACATAGGCATGCGGTCTGGCCTCCATACGGCGCAGCAATTCCTCGCGATCGTCACCCTGTACTTCGTGACCAAAGACGGGGTCCATGCGTTGCGTCGGATAAGCTGGCTTGATGACCAGATCGTCAAAATGCTCCTTGACGTAATCCAGCGCCGGTTTCTCGCCACACCACCAGGTTGCCACCGACGGCATGGCCAGCTTTTCACCCAGCAGGCGTTCGCAAATGGCCGGCAGGAAACCCATCAGCGCCCCCGAGGTCAGCAGTCCACTGCCCAGCGCATTGGCAATCACCACCCGGCCGGCACGTGCCACATTCAGCAGTCCGGGCACCCCGAGGGCTGAATCGCCACGCAGTTCCAGCGGATCGCAATAGCTGTCGTCTTGCCGCCGCAAAATGACATGGACCCGCTTCAGGCCACGCAAGGTTTTGAGATACACGGTCTCGCCACGAACCGTCAGATCCTGCCCCTCGACCAGCGGGAAACCCAGATAGCGCGCCAGATAGGCGTGTTCAAAATACGTTTCGTTATACGGTCCGGGCGTCAGCAAGACCACATGCGGCTGCTCGCCCTCATCGAGCGGCGCCAGCGCCGCCAGCCCCTCCTGCTGATCACGAAAGAAATCCGCCAGATGTTCCACATGCAGATCACGGAACATTTCCGGGAAAACACGCGAGACCACCAGACGGTTCTCGAGCGCGTACCCGGCCCCTGAAGGTGCCTGCGTGCGGTCGGCAATCACCCACCAGCGCCCGTTCGGCGATCGCGCCAAATCCACAGCATAGTGATGCAGCCAGACGCCGCCCACCGGTTTGACGTCACGACAAGGCCAAAGATAACCATGCTGCCCATAAACCAGCGCCGGCGGTAGCAAGCCTTCGGCCAGCAAGGTCTGATCACCATAGAGATCGGCCAGAATGGCATTGAGCAGGGTGGCACGCTGCGCCACCGCCGCCGAGACTTCCGCCCATTCGTCCGGTGGAATGATCAGCGGAACAGGATCAAGCGCCCAGGGGCGATCGGCGCCATTGGGATCGGCATACACGTTGTAGGTAACGCCGTTTTCCTGAATGCGCCTATCCACGAACTCCAGGCGTTCGCGCATTTCCTCGGGCGCAACGGCATCGAGATGATCGAAAAACTGCGTCCAATGGGCACGCACGTCGCCGCTGGCAGTCAGCATTTCGTCGTAGCGGCGGGCGCTCTGGGGGTAGATTGCGAGGAGTGTTCGTGCCATGGCGGGAAAAAGAAACAGGCCGTTTTCCGGCCTGTCTGGCGGTCGACCGCAGAAATCTGCGAAAAACCGGTCAATAATGTCGCAAGTCTAGCGTAAACGGGTGCTCGGTGCTGACGTCTACCGGTTTCACCTGCATCTTGCCCGGGGTATGTCCAAAACGGAAGAAACGCGCCAGGCGACGGCTTTCCGCCTCAAAGGCATTGACTGGGAAGCTGTCAAAGTTACGCCCGCCCGGATGCGCCACATGGTATTGGCAGCCGCCCAGCGAACGCTGCATCCAGGTATCGACAATGTCGAAGACCAGCGGGGCATGCACGCCAATGGTAGGATGCAGACAAGATGCAGGCTGCCAGGCACGGTAACGCACCCCGGCGACAAACTCGCCATTCTTGCCGGTGGCGGTCAGCGGTACGGGTTCGCCGTTGCAGGTAAGGATGTAGCGATCCGGGGCCATGCCGGTGACTTTGACCTGCACCCGTTCGACCGAGGAGTCGACATAACGCACCGTGCCGCCCACCGATCCTTCCTCGCCCATGACATGCCAGGGTTCCAGCGCGTGACGCAGTTCGAACTCGATCCCCTTGACCGCAAAATCGCCGTATTTCGGGAAACGGAATTCGAAATGCGGCGCAAACCAGGCCATCTGGAAGGGATATCCGGCTGCCGACATTTCTTCCATGACGTCGTTGAAATCCTGCTCGACGAAATGCGGCAACATGAAGCGATCGTGCAGCTCCGTACCCCAGCGCGCCAGACGCGGCGGGGTATAGGGTTCGCGCCAGAAGCGGGCTATCAGGGCGCGCAACAGCAGTTGCTGGGCCAGCGACATGCGCGCATGCGGCGGCATTTCAAAGGCGCGGAGTTCAAGCAGGCCCAGGCGGCCGGTCGGGCCATCCGGGGAATACAGCTTGTCGATACAGAACTCGCTGCGATGGGTGTTCCCGGTGACGTCCGTCAGCAGGTTACGCAGGATGCGGTCGATCAACCACGGCGGCACGAAACCCCCCGGCTGCGGAATCTGCTTGAAGGCGATTTCCAGTTCGTACAGCGAATCGTTACGCGCCTCGTCCACCCGTGGCGCCTGGCTGGTCGGGCCAATGAACAGGCCAGAGAACAGGTAGGACAAGCTGGGGTGGTTGTGCCAGTAGGCGACCAGGCTCTTCAGCAGATCCGGACGACGCAGGAAGGGCGAATCGTTCGGCGTGGCCCCGCCCAGCACAAAGTGATTGCCGCCCCCGGTACCGGTATGGCGTCCATCGACCATGAATTTTTCCGTGGTCAGGCGGGTGACATGGGCAGCATCGTAAAGATGCGTGGTCTGGTCCACCAACTGATCCCAGCTCTTGGCCGGATGAATATTGACTTCGATGACGCCCGGATCCGGGGTCACGCGGAAATGCGTCAGGCGCGGATCAGACGGCGGCTCATAGCCTTCCATGATCACCGGCAGATTCATCTCTTCCGCGGTCGACTCGACGGCAGCCACAATTTCCAGGTAATCGTCCAGCGTCTGCGTCGGTGGCATGAAGAGGTACAGCTTGCCATCGCGCGGCTCGGCGCACATCGCCAGGCGCGTAATCCAGGCCGCAGACTCCTTGAAGCCCGGCGTGGTATCGGTCGGTTTTTCCCAGGCCCGGGTTTTTCCATCGCCACGACGGCCATCGGCCGCGCCAGCAGTCCCGGCAGCAGCAGCGTACCGATCCTGCATCTGCGGCCCCCGTGCCCCCGCCTCCCCGGAAACCCGGGCGCGCAGCGCGGCGTAGCTGGCCAACGGATCGGTCGCGGTTTCGGCGTCCGGCACGTTCACGTAGGGATAATCGCTTTGTGCGGTCCAGGGCTGAGAATCGATCGGCAGGCGGTAGCCCATCGGCGAATCCCCAGGGAAGAGGTAGCAGCGTTCAGCACGCAGGAACCAGGGACCGGTCTGCCAGACGTTGTAAACGTTCTTCATGATCGGCAGCGTATGGCCCACGGTATGGGTCATGCCCTGCGTGAAGACTTTCATCAGGCGGGCGCGCTCCAGCGGATCATCGACCCGTGAGTCGAAAGGATCGACATTCCCCGGCAGACGGCGCTCGCGCCACATGTAGTAATACACGTCCTCGAACGCCGGGAAGACATACTCCGACGTCACACCCAAACGCTCGGCAACCCGCTTGAGGAATTGACCGGCCTGATCGGCGGTGACGCCGTAGTCCTTGCGCTCATCGGCATAGAGGGCCGGATTGTTCCAGATCGGCTCGCCATCCTTGCGCCAGAAACAGTTGAGCGACCAGCGCGGCAACTGTTCACCCGGATACCATTTGCCCTGGCCAAAATGCATCAGGCCATTGGGCGCATATTTTTCGCGTAGACGATGAAAGAGTTCCGCTGCGAAGAAACGCTTTGTCGGGCCGAGTGCGGCCGTATTCCATTCCGCGCCGTCAGGGTCGTCGACCGCAACAAAAGTCGGTTCGCCGCCTTGTGTCAGACGAACGTCCATCGACTGCAGTGCGTCATCGATATGATGACCCAGCGTCTCGATTTCCAGCCACTGCTCATCGGTATACGGTTTGGTGACACGTGGCGCTTCCCAGACGCGGGTCACCTGCATGTGGTGCTCGAATTCGGATTCGCACTTGTCGATCGCGCCACTGACCGGCGCAGCGGAACTCGGCTCTGGCGTGCACGCCAGCGGAATATGGCCTTCGCCCGCAAACAGGCCGGAGGTCGGATCAAGGCCAATCCAGCCGGCACCCGGCAAATACACTTCGCACCAGGCGTGCAGATCGGTGAAATCGGCTTCCGGCCCGGAGGGACCATCCAGCGACTTCACATCGGCGGTCAACTGGATCAAATAGCCAGAAACGAAACGCGCTGCCAAACCCAGATGGCGCAGCACTTGCACCAGCAGCCAGGCCGAATCCCGGCAGGAACCGGAACGCTTTTCCAGCGTTTCTTCCGGGGTCTGCACCCCGGGCTCCATCCGGATGGTGTAGCCAATATCCTGTTGCAAGCGGGCATTCAGGGCGACGAGAAAGTCCACGCTGCGCGTCGGCTCGCGGGAAATCGAAGCCACGTAGGCGTCAAACAAGGGACCGTAATTGACCTTGTACAAATACGGATACAGCTCGTGGCGCTCACCGTCCTCGTAGGCAAAGGGAATCTTCTCGGCGTGGGGTTCCAGGAAGAAATCAAAAGGATTGATGACCGACATTTCGGCCACCATATCCACCTCAACCCGGAATTCGCGCGTCTTCTCCGGAAACACCAGCCGCGCCAGATAGTTGCCCTGCGGATCCTGCTGCCAGTTGATGAAATGCTGTTCCGGGCCGATCTTCAGCGAGTAGGAGAGGATACGGGTACGGGAATGCGCACAAGGTCGCAAGCGAATGACCTGCGGACCCAGATTGATCAGACGATCATAGGTGTAGTGGGTGACGTGATTCAGCGCGACATGGATGGACACGGGTTTGCTCCGGGCAAAAAGGGTTGATTGCCTGGAAGCAAGACATGAACCAGCTTACAAGCAATTGTTTTTACTATACCTCCTTCGTCAAGACATCACGATGAATGCCCCAAGGTCGCATCGGCGCACCAACTTTGTGCATAGACCGCCCCCGAATCCGCCCTTTCTCGGGGCGGCGCCGGAATTGCCTGCCTCGTCAATCTTTGCCAGAATCGCCCCATGCTTGATGACCGCTCACGGACCCTGCTGAAAACGCTGGTCGAACACTACATTGCCGATGGCCAGCCCGTCGGCTCGCGTGCGTTGTCAAAATTTTCCGGGCTTGACCTTTCACCCGCCACCATCCG
>JAKLLI010000069.1 GCA_023150195.1 Azonexus sp. | reverse complement strand
GGGCAGAGTGACCATAAATCCAGGTTGGGATAGGGAAGTTACTCTAAACCCTTGGCCATCGAGCCATTCCGGGTAAATGAATGAGAAATCGCCTTATAAAAATAATCATCCGTTTGGCAAAATTCCCATTCACTTACCAAAGGTCACATCAGCTCACGCCCGCGCTGTGGGCCTGCTGATCTGCCCAATAACTTGAGCGGACCATGGGGGCGCAGGCGGCGCCGGAGAATCCCATTTTTTTGGCTTCGTCCTCGTACATTTTGAAAATGTCCGGGTGGACGTAGCGGGTGACTGGCAGGTGATGGCCGGAGGGGGCGAGGTATTGGCCGATGGTGAGCATGTCGACGTCGTGGGCGCGCAGGTCGCGCATGACGTCGAGAATTTCTTCATCGGTTTCGCCCAGACCGACCATCAGACCGGATTTGGTATTGACGCCGGGGTAGCGCGCCTTGAATTGCTTGAGGAATTCAAGGGAGTGGGCGTAGTCGGCGCCGGGGCGGGCCTGCTTGTAGAGGCGAGGCACGGTTTCCATGTTGTGGTTGAGCACATCGGGCAGGGCCTGTCCGAGGACGTCCAGCGCCACGTCCATGCGGCCACGGAAGTCGGGCACCAGGGTTTCGATGGTGGTGGTCGGTGACAGTTCGCGCACGTTGCGGATCACGTCCACGAAATGCTGGGCGCCGCCATCGCGAAGATCGTCACGGTCGACGCTGGTAATGACCACATAACGCAGCTTGAGCGCGGCGACCGATTCGGCGAGCTCACGCGGCTCGTCCGGGTTGGGCGGCAGCGGCTGGCCGTGGCCGACGTCGCAGAAGGGGCAGCGGCGGGTGCAGATGTCGCCCAGGATCATGAAGGTGGCGGTGCCGCGTCCGAAGCATTCGCCGATGTTGGGGCAGGTGGCTTCTTCGCAGACCGTGTGCAGCTTGCGTTCGCGCAGCATGGATTTGATTTCGCCGAAGCGCCCGGCGCTGTTGCCGGCTTTGACGCGAATCCATTCGGGTTTGCGCAGGGGTTCATCGACCGGAACGATCTTGATCGGAATGCGCGCGGTCTTGAGTTCGCCTTTTTGTTTGACGCCCTTTTGCTTGGTGCTGCCGTTTTCAGCCATGTTGTTTGTCCAGTTGCTGTAGCAAGTGTTGCGAGAGTTGCTCGCCGGCCTCGTGAGCGGTGAGCGGGATGTTCAGGTCTTTGGTCTGGATGACTTTCAAGCCAGCGTAGCCGCAGGGATTGATCGCCGCGAAGGGCGCGAGATCCATGTCCACGTTCAGCGACACGCCGTGGTACGAGCAGCCGCCGCGAATGCGCAGGCCCAGCGCGGCGATCTTCGCTTCGCCCACATACACACCGGGTGCACCATCATGTCGTTCTGCCAGGACCCCATGCTCGGCGAGCATGTCGATGACAGCCTGCTCGATGGCAGTCACGAGTTCGCGTACCTTGATTTTGAGCCGGTGGAGGTCGCAGAGCAGATAGATCACGACCTGCCCGGGCCCATGGTAAGTGACCTGGCCGCCGCGGTCGATCTTGACCACCGGAATGCCGACGTCACGCAAAATGTGTTCGGGCTTGCCGGCCTGGCCCAGGGTGTAGACTGGCGGGTGTTCGACGATCCAGATTTCGTCCGGTGTTTCCGGGGTGCGGGCGGCCGTGAAGGCCTGCATGGCCGCGTAGGTGGATTCGTACTCGACCCGCCCCAGCCGTTTGACGAGCACCTTCACCTTAAAGCACGACCTTGACCAGGGGGTGGGCGGTCAATTCCATGTACAGCGCATCCAGCTGGGGTTTGGAGGTGGCAATCACGGTGCAGGTCAGGCTCAGGTAATTGCCGCCGGAACTGCTGCGCATTTCCATGGTGGCGCCGTCAAAGTCGGGCGCGTGGCGGGTGACGATGGTCAGCACGCTCTGGGCGAGTTCTTCGTGCGCCTTGCCCATGATCTTGAGGGGAAAGTCGCAGGGAAATTCGAGCAGGGTGTCCTTGTACGAAGCCATGTCAGCCTTTGCGCATGATCGAGTTTTTGAAATCCTGGTACCAACGCCACATTTGCTCACCCAGCGGGCCGGGCCGACCGGCATTTTCGCCATGGCCGACGGGTTGACCGTCGAGGGTGGTAATCGCCAGTACTTCCTTGGTCGAGGAGGTCATCCAGACCTCGTCGGCGCTGCGAAGTTCCGCTTCGGTGATTTCGCGCACTTCTAGCGCTTGACCGTAGGTGTGGGCCAGTTCGAGGATGATGTCGTAGGTGATGCCGGGAAGCATCAGCTGGGTCTTGGGGGGCGCCAGCAAAACCCCATCGCGGACGATGAAGATGTTCGATGCCGCGCCTTCTTTCAGATAACCGTCGCGGATCAGCAGGGCTTCGGCGCAGCCCTGATCAACCGCCTGCTGGCGCGCCAGAATATTGGCGAGCAGGGAGATGACCTTGAGGTCGCAGCGGGACCAGCGCAGATCGGGCACGGTGATGGCAGCGACGCCGGTGGCGCGAACCTCAGCAGACGTGGTCACCAATGGCGAGGCAAAGGCAAACACACCCGGCGACACCGAAGCGGGCGGGAAGGCGTGATCCCGCTTGTTGTCCGCGCCGCGCGTCACTTGCAGGTAGATCGACTGATCCTCCCAGGGCGCGGCATCGATCAGCTTGGAAATCACCGTTTTCCAGTCGTCGACCGTCAGCGGGTTAGCCAGCTGAATGCCGTTCAGTGTGGCTTGCAGTCGGGCCAGGTGTTCGTCGATCCGGAAGGCGCGCCGTGAATAGACGGGAATCAGTTCATAGACCCCGTCGCCGTAAAGGTAACCGCGATCCAGTGGCGAAACGCCGGCCTGATCCAGTGGCAGGAATTGGCCATTCAGATAGACCGGGTCGGCGACGTAAGGGGTCATCGTTTAGTTGAACCAGAGGCGGATGGTGTCGAAGATACGGATGAAGATATTGCCGAGACTGACTTCTTCAAGGGCGACCACCGGATATTCGTTGTAAGGCGTGCCGTTGACCGCAACCTTGAGCGTACCCAGGCGTTGTCCCGCTTCAATCGGTGCGATGAGGCGCGGTTCTTGGACAAATTCGGTGCTCAGTTTGTCACCCAAACCCCGGGGTACGGCGACCGCCAGATCGGCCTTGAAACCGGCTTTGACCTCGCTTTGGCTGCCCTTCCAAACCTTGAGCGTGGCCAGCGCCTCGTTGGCGGCCTGAATCATCACGGATTCATAGGCGGCAAAGCCCCAGTTGAGCAGCTTGTGAGATTCGCTGGCGCGCGCCGCATCGGAGGCGGTACCCAGCACCACCGACAACAAGCGGCGCTTGTCGCGCAGCGCGGACGACACGAGGCAGTAGCCGGCGGCATCGGTATGGCCGGTTTTCACGCCGTCGACCGTAGGATCGATGAACAGCAGGCGGTTGCGATTGGGTTGCGTGATGCCGGCGTAGGTGTATTCCTTCATCGAGTAATACTTGCGGTATTCCTCGGGGAAGTCGCGGATCAGCGAACTGGCCAGCACCGCGAGGTCGCGGGCGGTAGTGAAGTGTTCGGGGTCCGGCAGGCCGGTGGCGTTGCGGAATTGCGTTTGCTTCATGCCCAGCCGTTCGGCTTCGCGATTCATCATCGTGGCAAAGTTTTCTTCCGTGCCGGCAATGGCTTCGGCCAGCACGACGCAGGCATCGTTGCCGGACTGCACGATCATGCCCTTGAGCAGGTCGTCGACCGGCACCTGGTCGCCCACCTTGACGAACATCTTGGAACCGCCCGTGCGCCAGGCCTTTTCAGAGACTGGCAGCGGCTGGCTCAGACTCAGCGTGTTTTTGTGGATCGCGGAAAAGCTCAGGTAGGCGGTCATCAGCTTGGTCAGCGATGCCGGCTCCAGCCGTTCATCCGGCTTTTCCGTGGTCAACGCCTGACCGGAGGCCATTTCCAGCAACAGCCAGGATTTCGCCGCCAGGGTCGGGGGGACAGGCTGCGTTTGGGCGTGAGCACTGAGGGCGAGAAAAAGGGAGAGCAGCAACAACAGGGGGGTGCGCAACAACATTGTTATGGTGTTCTTTAAAACGTTGGGGGTGGGCATTATAGCCCCGTAGCCGGGGGGGCATCGGATGGTGCGGCGCAAAGGGCCTCGACAGCGGGGTGGCGAATGCGCCTTTCGTTGGAAATGGCGTAGATCTGTTCGCTGACGCCTTCCATGCTGCCAATCAGGTGGGCATCGTACTGGCTGGCGATTTGATCGGCCAGGGCGAGCGGGGCGGGGAAGATGCCGAGTCCGCCCCTGCCGAAGGTGGTGAGCAGGGCGCTGTCCTCGAATTCGCCAACGATTTTGGGGCGCAAGCCCTGTTCCTCCAGCCAGCGATCGATGCGGCCACGTAGCGCGTTGTGGCGGGTCGGCAGCAGCAGCGGCGCATCGCGCAAGCTGTCGGGGAAATTCAGCGAGGTGTCTTTTGCGATGCGTTCGCACGCATACAGGCCGGTGGGGAAGTCGCCGAGGTGGGTGCTGAAGACTTTGAGGTTGGCGTTGACCGGCGCGGCGCGGTCGGTGAGTACGACATCCAGCCGATGCAGGGCGAGATCGGCGAGCAGACTTTCAAACTCACCTTCGTCGCAGACCAGGCGGATGTCGCCGGGTTGCTCGGTGACCCGGCTCAGCAGCTTGTACGCCAGCAGCTTGGGAATGCCGTCAGAAATGCCGGCACGCAGGCGCAGGGTGGATTCTCCTGAGCTGTTTTGCAGTGCGTCTTCCAGCGTTTCGCCCAGCATGAAAATCTGGTCGGCGTAGCCGAGTGCCACGCGCCCGGCATCGCTCAGCACTAATCCGCGCCCCTGGCTGTTGAACAGCGTGCGACCGAGTTGTTTTTCCAGCAAACTAAGTTGCCCGCTGATGGTCTGGACAGCGACACCGAGTCGCTCCGCGGCGCGCGTAATGCTGCCTTCCTTGGCGACCACCCAGAAGTAATGAAGATGCTTGTAGTTGATCATGGTTATCTACGAAAAAACCGAAATATCCGTTCATTGTCCTCCAGTTTTTTAAACCGGTCCATTCGGTTAGTATGCGGTCGTTCCAACCCCTCTGATGGAGTATGCAAATGAAACGCATCGTGCTTTTCCTCGTGACCAACCTCGCGGTCATGCTGGTGCTGAGCGTGGTGACCAGCCTGCTCGGCGTCAATCGTTTTTTGACGGCCAACGGGCTGAATCTGGGTATGTTGCTGGTCTTTGCCGCCGTGATCGGCTTTGGTGGTTCCTTTATTTCCCTGCTGATGTCCAAAAGCATGGCGAAATGGAGCACGGGCGCCCGCGTCATCGAACAGCCGGCCTCGTCGACTGAAGTCTGGCTGGTGGATACGGTGGCCAAGCTGGCGCAGCGCGCCAACCTGCCCATGCCGGAAGTGGCGATCTACGACGGTGAGCCGAACGCTTTCGCCACCGGGGCCTCCAAAAACAGTTCGCTGGTGGCGGTTTCGACCGGCTTGCTGCAGGGCATGACCCGCGAAGAGGCCGAGGCGGTGTTGGCGCACGAAGTTGCGCACATTGCTAACGGCGACATGGTGACCATGACCCTGATTCAGGGGGTGGTGAACACGTTTGTGGTGTTCATTTCCCGCGTGGTCGGTTATCTGGTGGATTCTTTCCTGCGTCGCAATGACGAGGAAAGCAGCGGCCCCGGCATTGGCTACATGGTGAGCAGCATGATTTGCGAAGTGGTGTTTGGCATTTTGGCCAGCATCGTGGTGGCCTGGTTCTCCCGTCAGCGCGAGTTTCGTGCCGATGCGGGCGCAGCGGGCCTGATGGGCACCGCAGTGCCCATGCAGAATGCGCTGCGTCGGCTAGGTAACCTGCATACCGAACCGCTGCCGCAAAATATGGCGGCGTCCGGGATCGCGGGGGGCAAGGGCGGCATCATGGCTTTGTTCTCGACACACCCGCCGCTGGAAGAACGGATTGAGGCCCTGAATCGGGGGCGTTAATCGGTGATACAGCAAGGGGGCGTGAGCCCCCTTTGAGTTTTTAGCACTCGATCGCGTCGACCGCAGTATCCAGTAAGGCCAGTTGGGCGAGGATGTCACGCCGGGCCTGGTCCTGTACGGCTTCACTGGCATCGCAAAGTTGCAGGACAAAACTCTGTAATTGTCGGGCGAGGTGGTAGATGCCCCACATGTCGATCTGCTCGGCGTGCTGCATCAATTCGCTGCTTTCCACCTCCAGCGAATAGACATCAATCGGCAGGACATCCAGCGCCTCGCGCATGCGGCTCAGACGTTCTTCGCTGTCTTGCACGAAGAGTGCGTCGAGCACATCAGAACGTTCGCCGGGCTTGTTCGAGGGTTGCAAGGCGCTCATCAGCCGCTGCGAAAAATGCTGGGCGCGGTTGATCAGCAGCGGATTTTCAAGGCCGCCTTCGTCAATCAAGGCTTCCGTCGTGGCCGTCAAGGCTGCGATCAGGCGCGCGCCAGGCAGGGCGTGTTCGAAATGATCAGCGACGCTGGCCAGTGTTTCGCACAGGTAGAGCACGTCGGCGTCGCCGCATTCGAGGGCAATTTCCAGCAGGGCGAAGACGTGGGGACGGATGGCCTGCGGGCCGTGCAGCGCGCGTTCGCTCCAGTGGGCAGCGAGGGTTTTGCAGGCCGTTTGCCAGCGTTGATTGAGGGCAGGGGCGAAGCGCAGGGGCTGGCTTTTGCCTACCCAGGGCAGAATGGAAGCGGTGGCATTGAGGGTTGGGGCCAGGGCGGCGCGTGTCTCCGCCAGATCCTTTTCCGGAATATCTGCCATCGCTCCCTCCTTGATTTAACCCGCCAATTTGGCAAAGGCGTCGACCACTTCGGGCGGGGCCTGAACCAGTTCCACCAGCACGCCTTCGCCGCCAATCGGGAATTCGTCATTGCCCTTGGGGTGAAGGAAAGTGATGTCGAAGCCGGCGGCGCCCTTGCGGATACCGCCCGGGGCAAAGCGTACACCGTTGGCGGAAAGCCATTCCACGGCCTTGGGCAAATCGTCAATCCACAAGCCAACGTGGTTGAGCGGCGTGGCATGGACGGCAGGCTTTTTCTCAGGATCGAGGGGTTGCATCAGGTCGACTTCAACCTTGAACGGGCCTTTGCCCATGGCGCAGATATCTTCATCGACGTTTTCACGTTCGGAAACAAACGTGCTGGTGACTTCCAGCCCCAGCATGTCGACCCACAGGGTCTTGAGCTTTTCCTTGGACGGGCCGCCGATGGCGATTTGCTGAATACCGAGAACCTTGAATGGGCGAGTCATGAGCATTCCTTCAGTGAGCTAACGTAATCCATAATTATAGGGATTTCTGTCGTCGCGAAAACAGGATCAGGCCAATCCCGGCAGCAATCATGGGCAGCGTCAGCCATTGGCCCATGCTGACCACGTAGGACAGGCCAAAAATGCCATGATCCGGCTCCCGGAAAAATTCCGTGATGAAACGGAAGAGGCCGTAGCCAATGAGGAAGGCGCCGGACGCAGCACCCCGAGGACGCGGTGTTGCGGTCCACCACCACAGCAGCACGAAAAGCAGCAGGCCTTCCAGACCCACGTGGTAAAGCTGGGACGGATGCCGTGGCAGCATGTCGCCCGCTTGCGGAAAAACCATGGCCCAGGGCAGGGACGGGTCGGCGGGGCGGCCCCAAAGTTCGCCATTGATGAAGTTGCCGATGCGGCCTGCGGCAAGGCCAAGCGGGACCAGCGGTGCGATGAAGTCGGTCACGGTCAACCAGGCTTTGCCCTGTTTTCTCGACCACAGCAGCATGGCGATCACGACGCCGAGAAAGCCCCCGTGAAAGCTCATGCCGCCCTTCCAGACGGCGATGATTTCGAATGGGTGCGAAAAGTAATAGCCGGGTTCGTAAAACAGCACCTGGCCGAGTCGACCGCCAAGGATGACACCCAGTACGCCGTAAAACAGCAGATCGTCCAGTTGTTCGGGATTGAGCGGCCCGTCTTGCCGGCGAATCCGCAGCCTGCCCAGCCAGATGAATTGCGCAAAGGCCAGCAGGTACATCAGACCGTACCAGCGAATCGAAATCGGGCCGAGTGAAAGAGCGATAGGGTCGAACTGAGGGTGAAGGAGCATGCGGTCACAGCTTGGGCTAGAATTGCCCGATTATAGTTCGCGTCGGTCTGAGAACCGGACGCCTGATTTTGCAGACGGAGAGTGC
>JAKLLI010000068.1 GCA_023150195.1 Azonexus sp. | reverse complement strand
CGCGGGTGCGGGTGCGGGTGCGGGTGCGGGTGCGGGTGCGGGTGCGGGTGCGGGTGCGGGTGCGGGTGCGGGTGCGGGTGCGGGTGCGGGTGCGGGTGCGGGTGCGGGTGCGGGTGCGGGTGCGGCAGGAGTATCGTCGGGTTTGCCAGCCACGGGCAAGGTGGTATCCGGCAGTTTTTCCGCAGCGGCCATTTCCGGCGGGGTGATATCCGGCACAGCGACCTGCACATTATCTTTTGATGCCGCCGCACTCGCCAAACCGCCTGCGACGGCGGCAACCACGGGCGCTGCGGGCGGCAGGGGGTTCAGGGCGGGCGGTGCGTCAACGGGCGCTGCCTTCGCCACGGTGACGGGGGATGCGGCCGGTTGATCGGCAACGGGCGGCCTTGAGGCCGGTGCCTGAGCGCTTGCCGGCGCCAGCGGCTCGCCGGTCACCACGGCGCGCAACATGGCCTGGCGCTGGAGCAGACGCGGATTACCCGGATCCAGCTTGAGCGCACTGGACATCGCCAGATCCGCCAGATTGGCATACACCATGCCGAGATTTTCGCTGGCCATGGCATACGTCGGGTCCAGCCGCAGCGCCTCTTCAAAATCCTGGGCAGCGGCGCTGTATTGGGTGAGCCGGGTACGCGCTACGCCACGGTTGTTGTGCAAGGCCGCCACGCCGGGAAAACTGCCGATCATCTTGTCGAGATGGGCTGCTGCATCGGCGAACTGATTACGATCCATCAGCGAAAGCGCCTTGAGATAGCGCAACTGGAAGTCTTCCGGGGTTTTGGCAAGGGCCTCATCAATCGCCTGCCCCGCAGCGTCGCGCTGGCCGGCTTGCATCAGCGCCAGAATTTTCCCCTGCCCCTCGTCGTCCGCCGCCGAAACGGGCATCGCTGCCACCAACAGCGCTGCCAGCAGCGCCGGAACCAGTCGTTTCCTGTTTTGCATTATTTCCCCGGGTATCGCGTTGACCGCGCTCAGATGTCGGCTGATTATACACAGAGCCCGCAGGCCCGTCGGGCATCGCGTTTTAGCCTACTTCCTGCCATTTCAGCGCGGTATATCGCTGCAAACTCAGGCTTTCGCTCCAGTAATCCCGAGGCAAACCCGCTTTTTCCTTGAGTGCTGCCAGAAAATCCTCGGGCTTTGGCAATTGCCCCCAGACCTGCGGCAGATAGGTCGAACGATGCACGCCGTCGGTGAGGATCAGGCCATCGACGCCGGGGCGCAAGGCTGCCAGCGCCTCGGCCTCACTTTGAAACACCATCGGCGCTGGCGCGCTGAGCAGGGACACCTCGACCCGCAAGCTCGCCAGCTCATCGGCGAGCAAAGGGGAAAAACGAGGGTCATTGAAGGCGGCCGCCTGAGCGTTATGGATTACGTCCTCAACGAGTTTCCGATGGGCCTGCAGACTACCGATACAGCCACGTAATCGGCCCGCCTTGGTCAGCGTGACAAAACAGGCTGCCGGCTGGTGCAGTGCCGGCAAATCCGGAACCGCCGGCGCCGGGGCGCCAAACCGGGCCTCGATCATGCCCCGGGCAAGGCGCAGCAGGACTTCTCCCAGCGCGGCCAGCGGCTCCTGATAAGCAATCGCCGCATAGCCCACGACCCGGTCCTTGCTGCCCGCCGTATCCCCGGAGTTGCGCTGGTCGATCAGGCGGGATTGCAGTCCCCGACGCGCGGCAACCGCCATCAGGCCGTTCAGGGGGAAGGCACCGCAGGCCTGCTTGCCATTCAGGCCGCCGTCCAGTGCCAGCAGATGGGCGACCGTCGCCTGATCCATCGCCGCAGCCTCCATGTAAGGCAGATAGTGCGACAAATCGGTACTCAGGATGAACAGGGTTTCCGCCCCCCCCCAACAGCGCTCGATCAGCGCCGCCACCCGCGCCGGATCGGCCTGCCCGACCACGACGGGAAGAATGGGCGTCCCGGGCAACAAGACCGTTTGCAGGAAAGGGAGCTGCACCTCCAACGCATGTTCGGCGGCATGGGGCGCATCGTCGACCAGCACCAGACCCTCGGCAGCCAATTGTTGCGCCAAGGCCTGGTCGACCGGAGAAAGGCCCAGCGGCGAGGCCCAATGCCGCGCAGCCGGGACGGCCATCCCCGCCAGCGCGACCCGGTGGGCCGGCCCCAGCAGGATCACCCGCCGGATCCGCTGTCGCTGCTTGAAGAGACTGGCGTAGAGTCTCGCCGCAGTGGCACCGGAATAAACGTAGCCCGCGTGCGGCACCAAGGCGACCTTGAGCCCCGGCAAATCTGCTGCCGGGGCCTCACCCAACAAGCTCAGAATTTGCTGACGCAATGCCGCAGGCGCCTGCGGATAAAAGCTGCCGGCAACGGCCGGCGGACGAATGGCGGGGAGGGAATTCACGGAGACTCCGGGGAAATGGCGGGCGCTGACGTATCTTCGACCAAGCGGGCAGGATCGTCCAGCCAGTCGCGCAGGGCGCTCACCAGGCGCGCGATCACGGCGGGCCAACCGGCTTCGCTTTGCCGGAACAGGCGCATCACCCCGGGATACCACGGGCTGTCCTCACGTTCACACAGCCAGCGCCAATCCAGTCCGGCATGCGGCAGCAAAACCCACACCGGTTTTGCCAGCGACCCGGCCAGATGCGCCATTGCCGTATCGACCGTGATCACCAGATCCAGTTGGCTGACCAGCGCGGCGCTATCGGCAAAATCCTCGATCTGGCGCCCCAGAGGGCGCAGCGCAATCCCCGACGGCTGTGCAACGGCCTCGCGGTGCAAATCGACCCAGTCGATGGACGCCAATGCCGCCAGCGGCGAGAGGAGATCGGCCGACATTAGAGAACGCCGCCGGTCATTGGGATGCGCCGGACTTCCCTGCCACAGCACGCCAACCCGCCTCCGGCCAGGCTGGCGAGGCGGCAGACGGGCAGCCCAGGTTGCCTGCAATGGCCGGTCGACCGCCAGATAGGGCAGTTTTCCGGGGACCGTCTCCAGCGTGGTCGCAAACAGGCGCGGCAGGCTCATCGACAGTACCCAGCAATCGCAGGGCGGCAAATGCACCATCCCGGTTTCCACCTCGATACAGGCGTCGACCGCAGGCAAGGAAGCAAACAGTCGGCGTAGCGGCGGTTTGCAGGCGACCAGGACCTGGCCCGCCCCCCGCGACTTGAGCAGCGAAAAATAGCGGCTGAACTGGATTTCATCGCCAAAGCCCTGTTCCGGCCAAACCACGATCCACCGACCGGCCAGCGGCTCGCCCTGCCACTCGGGAAAGGGCACCGGCGGCGGAAAGGTCTGGCAGCGGGTGATCGCGCGGCGCGCCTCAAACCACGGCCAGGCCTCGGCGAAACGGCCCATCACCATCAACATCAAGGCCAGATTCCAGCGCGCATCGTGATAATCGGGCCGGATGCCCAGCGCCTCGCGAAACTCAAGTTCCGCAGCGGCAAACTGCTGGCGCTCCTGCAACACGACGCCGAGATTGTTGTGCGCCTCCGCATAACGCGGTTTGCCCTGTAGCGCTTCGCGGTAGGCAGCCTCGGCCAAGGCCGGATCGCCACCCTGTTCATGAATCAGCATCCCGAGATTGTTGTGCGCCTCGCTGTAGCCGGCGCGCAGCGCAATCGCCCGACGATAGGCAGCAATGGCGCCGGGCGCATCGCCGCCGGCCTTCAGCGCCACACCGAGGTTGTACCAGGCCTCGGCATACGCCGGCCGCAGCCGGATGGCCTCGCGGTAATCGGCAATGGCCGCCGGATAATCCTCTCGCCCCTCGTGGATATTGCCGCGATTGTAGTAAGCCTCGGCGTAAGGCCCCTGCAAATTCAAGGCCCGTTCATACGCGCTCAGCGCCTCGGCATCACGCCCGGCTGAACGCAGCAGGGCGCCATAGTTATGCCACAAGGGCCCCAGCCCGGGCGCCCGGGCGAGCGCCTGCGCATACGCCTGCGCTGCCTGATCGATGCGCCCCGCCGTTTGGTGCGCCAGCGCCTGTCGTGCCCAATCCAGCGTCACGGCCTGTTGGGTGAGCCCCGAAGTCTGCGCTTCCAGCTGGGCTTCGATGGCCAGGCGGGCGGGTACCGGCAATTGCTGCAGCCCATGCCAAAGACGGTTGACCTCGGCATCATCCGGCGCAGCCAGCGGGGCGTCCGGCTGCTCGGGTCCCCATTGCGCGATCAAGGCAGCCTGCAAGGCACGCACCACAGCCCCCCAGGCATCCGGCGCTGGCTGCCGGAACAAGCGCAGGCTGGGATACCAGGGCGAATCGCTGCGCCCCAGTTGCCAGCGCCAATCGGTACCGACATACGGCAACATGACCCAGCAGGGCACCCCCAGCGCGCCACACAGATGGGCGATGGCGGTATCGACGCAAATCACGACATCCATCTGGGCAACCACCGCCGCCGTATCGGAGAAGTCGCGGAATGCCGATCCCAGATCGATCATCGGCTGCCCTGACGGCGGTGCCGCGGCCTCCTGCTCGCCCTCGCCTTTTTGCAGACTGTGGAAACTCAGCCCGGGCACCTGCCATAAGGGTGCCAGCAGGCGAAGATCAGGCACCGAGCGATTGGCGTCGTTGGTGTATTCGGCCCGCCCGCGCCAGACCAGCCCCACCTTGACGCCGGGCCCCAGCCGCCCTTGCCAGGCCGCCATCCGTTCGGAATCCGCCCGAAGATAGGCGTGGACCGCAGGAATGTCGGCGGGCGTCGGACACAGCCAGCGCGGGATACTTTGCGGGAACACCCAGTAATCGTAGGGTTGCAGCGAGAACTTTTCGCCTTCCTCATGCAGCCGGTCAACCCCGGGCAGGGTGCGAAATAGCGCAGACAAGGGCTGGCGGCAAATCAGGCCGACATGACGCGCCCCCAGGGATTTCAACTGAACGGCGTAGCGGGCAAACTGGATCTCGTCGCCCAGGCCCTGCTCGTTCCAGATCAGGATGCCTTTGCCGACCAGCGACTCACCTTGCCACTGGGGCCGCTTGAGGCGAGGAAAAGCCACGGTACGATCCGGCGCGTAGCGCGCCTCGTAAAGTGTCCAACCCTCACCGAACATGCCCTGGGCGAGATGCCACAAGCCGAGGTTGCAGCGGGCCGCCGCATAGTCCGGCTGGTGTTCGAGGGCCCGCTGATAGTGCGGCAGGGCTTCGCCAAAACGCTTCAGCTTTTGCAGCAGCACGGCCAGATTGTTATGCGCCTCGGCGAAATCCGGGCGCAGCGCCAAAGCGCGCCGGTAGGCGGCCTCCGAGGCTTCGTAGCGTTTGGCTTCATTGAGCAGAATGCCGTAACTATTCAAGACATCGGCGTTATCTGGATCGTGATCGAGCACACTGCGGAAGGCGGCGTCTGCCGCATCGAAGCGCTTCATCGCCTGCAGCAGTTCGCCCTGCATGCAGGCGGCGCGGGCATGTTTGGGCTGCCATTGCCGCGCCTTGTCCACGTAGCTCAGTGCGTCCTTCAAGGCATCCGGATCGTCGGCAGAATCGCTTCGCCGCCATTCGGCGAGGCGCAGCAGCATGTCGAAATCTTCCTGCGTATTGCGCAAGGCGCTCCGCATGCTGGTCATTGCGGCAGCTTTGTCGGCCAGGGCGAACTGCGCTTCCGCCAAACCGCGCAAGGCTGGCGGCCAGCGCGGCTGCGTGCGCAAAGCCTGCGCATAGGCGGCACGCGCCGCTTCGGCACGACCGCCAGCCAAATGCAAGTTGCCCAGATTCAGAGCCGGCAGCGGGTCATCCGGGGTTTGCGCGAGCAAGGCTTCATACAGGGATTGTGCCTCGTCGTTGGCTCCGTTGGCTTGCAGCAGAATCGCCAGATTATTGCGGGTCGGCGCGTGTTGACCGTCGACGACCAGGGCCGCGCGATAGCAGGCCTCTGCCGCGGCCATCCGCCCCAGCTTGCGTGCCGACAAGCCTGCCATATTCAGCAGGTCCGCCGTTTTTTGCGCCGGCAGGAGTGCGTCGACCTGCGCCAGAATGTCCTGATAGCGACCTTCGCGATAGGCCCGCAGACAGGTTTCGTGCAGATCAACGGCCTCATGTCCACGCGGGGAAGGTGTCATTGTTTCCATGCCGGGAATACTGGAGAATGCGGCGATTCTAGCCTTGCCTGCGGCGCGGTGCATCGTTTTGCCCCGCCTCGCGTGCCCCGACCATGTCCTCAACCGCTGAATCGGCGCCCTTGCCCGAATCACTCCCCGATCAAACCGTCACCGCAGGCGCGTCAGTCGCTGGCGAGGCCGCCTTGCGTGCCCATCTGGCCGAACATCCCGAGGATGCCGATGCCCTGAACAATCTCGGCAATCTGCTCAAGGCCCAAGGCCGGCTTCCTCAGGCCGAAGTCTGTTATCGACAGGCGATCGCCCTGCGCCCGGCTTTCGCGATTGCCCTGAACAATCTGGGCAACCTGTTGCGGCAGACGGGGCGACTGACTGAAGGCATCGCCAGCCTCCGGACAGCGGCTGACGCCTGGCCAACGCAAGCGGACATCCAAAGCAATCTGGGCGTTGCCCTGCACGATGCCCGGGACTACGCGGGGGCCGAAGCGGCCTTGCGGGCGGCCTTGGCACGTCAGCCGAAACACATCGAGGCATTGAACAATCTCGGAAATTTGCTCAAGGAACAACGTCGACCGCAAGCGGCGCTGGCCGCCTACCGCCAGGTCCTGCGATGGCAGCCCGATCATCCTGACGCTCGCTGGAACCTTGCGCTGCTGCACCTGCAGCGCGGCGATTACGCACTGGGCTGGCCCTTGTACGAAGCCCGCCATGATCCGCGACGTCAAACCACCGAAGTGTTTCTGCCCCCCGTGCAGACCCCGGCCTGGCAAGGCGAATCGCTGGCGGGCCGCCATCTGCTGATCTGGCATGAACAAGGCATGGGCGATGAAATCCAGTTCGCCCGCTTTATCCCCCATTTACGCGCTCGCCATGGGGTCGACCGAATCACCCTCATCTGCAAACCACCTGTGCAGCGTTTGCTGGCCCGACTGCCCGGCGTCGATGCCTGCCTGCCTTTGGGCGCGCCCTTACCGGCACACGATTGCTGGACCCTGCTCGGCAGCCTGCCGGGAAAACTGGATTGCACCCTGGGCAATCTGCCGAACCAACTCCCTTATCTGGACACCCCCGCCGAGCTTCGGCGAACCTGGCAACAGCGCCTGCCTGCGAGCAAGCGCTTGCGGGTTGGCCTGGTCTGGTCGGGCAGCCGCTGGCACAAGAATGACCGCCATCGCTCCCTCGCCGACCTCGCCCAGCTGGCCCCGCTCTGGCAAATTCCCGACATCGACTTCTACTGTCTGCAAAAGCAAGCGCCAGACGACCCGGCCGAGCAACAGGCGGCGAATCCGCCCCCGGCGCAGCCACTCACCCACCTCGGCCCGGACATTCATGACTTCCTTGACAGTGCCGCCATCCTGCAACAACTCGACCTGCTGATTTCGGTCGACACCGCGATCGTGCACCTTGCGGGGGCCCTGGCGCGACCCTGCTGGGTCATGCTGCCCTGGCATGGCTGCGACTGGCGCTGGCTGGAACATGCCGAAGATTCGCCCTGGTACCCGGATTGCCTGCGCCTTTTCCGCCAGGGACCCAACGACGACTGGGCCGCCGTGATCACCCGGCTCACGGCGGCGCTGGGGCGCTGGCGGACGCATCGCCTGGGCATGCGCCAGCGCATTGCCACACTGTCCCCGGAAAACCGCGATGCGCTGAATGCTGCGGTCAACCGCCTCGCCGACGAAAAATGATATAAGTCCCGGGTCTCACCCTTGCTGACCGCCAGTCCATGAAACTTCCGTCCCTCTCGTCGCTGGAACCCAAATACCTGATGCCGCTGCGCGCCTACTGGGGCCGCTACGTTGAAATCGGCCTCTCCAGCCTGATTGTCAATACCTTCATGCTGGCCACCCCGGTGTTCTCCATGCTGGTCTTTGACAAGGTGATCGGCAACAGCATCACGCAAACCCTGTGGGCGCTGGCCATCGGCATGCTGCTGTTTTCCCTGCTTGATTTCGTCCTGCGCGCGATCCGTGCCTATTACGTGGAACAGATTGCCATTCGCTCCGACATTGCCCTCGACGAAATGCTGGTGGGACGACTGATGGTGGGCGATATCGGCAAAGTGCCCCCGGTGGGCGCCGCGCTGGCAGCGTATCGGGAACTCACCGGCGCCCGCGATTTTCTGTCGGCACAAACGCTGATGGTGCTGGCTGACCTGCCCTTCACCATCGTTTTCCTGATCATGCTGATGATCGTCGGCGGCCCCATCGTGCTCGCCCCGTTACTGATCGGCGCCG
>JAKLLI010000067.1 GCA_023150195.1 Azonexus sp. | reverse complement strand
TGATCAGCGGTGCCATCAGCAACAGCAATTTGGCTCGCAGGGTTGTGGGCAAGCGTAAGGGGAAAGTCATGGAGTCTCGACTCAGGTATGTGATCTCGATTTTAACGTTTTTGTGACTATTTGACCGAAAAAAAAGCCACTCGAAAGTGGCTTTTTGTTGATTAACGGGGGGCGTCAGGCGAGCATGTCGGCCCAGATGTTCTTGGCCCAGGCCATGGCAACTTTGCCTTCGAGCTCGTTACGCGCAACCGAAACACCCCCGGCGCCCTTGACCGGCTGAACCAGCTTGGTCTTTTCGTCGTACTGGTGTACCGAAGCGACGTGGATAACGTTCTTTTCGTCAACGAAACTGTAGCAGGTGTTCATGACCACTGGCGTCGGATTGATTTCCTGGCCGGCCAGCAGATTCAGAATTGCCGCCGCAGCCAGCTTGCCGTGCTGGTTGGCCATATGCCCGGACTTGGGCATGGTCGGGGCAGGGAATACCGCGTCGCCGAGGACGTGAATCCCAGGGGTATTGGTCGATTCCATCGACTGCCAGTTGATGTCCACCCAGCGGTTATTGACCAGTTTGAGGCCGGATTTGGCCGCAATGCTGCCTGCCTGATGCGGCGGAATCACATTGAGGACATCCGCCTTGAACTTGTCGAACTCAAGGATGGCGGTGTTGGAAGCCACTTCGACATCCTTCACTTCGCTGTTGTTGCGGTACTCGATCAAGCCCTTGTAAAGGTCATTCCAGGCCTTGGTGAACAGCGGTTTCTTGGATTGAACGTCTTCGTTGGCGTCGAGGATGACCACCTTGGATTTGGGCTTGTGCTTCTTCAGGTAGTTGGCGACCAGGCAGGCACGTTCGTAGGGTCCGGGGGGGCAGCGATACGGTGCCTTCGGGATGGAAATGGCATAGACGCCACCATCCTTCATGGCTTCCAGCTGCTGGCGCAAAGCCACGGTTTGTGGGCCTGCCTTCCAGGCATGCAGCACCTTGCTCTGTGCGTCGGCATTGTTGAGGCCAGGCACCTGGTCAAACATGAAGTCGACGCCGGGCGAGAGCACCAGTCGGTCGTAGCTCATGTCGCCGCCCTTGGCGAGCTTGATCGTGTGCTTGACCGCATCAAGTCCGGTCACTTCGTCCTGAATGACACGAACACCCCAGTGGTTTTTCAGATTCTCATAGCTGATCGTGATGTCAGCCATGTCCTTGACGCCGCCGATGACCAGATTGGAAATCGGGCAGGAAATGAAGGTCGGGTTGCGTTCAATCAGCGTGACCTGGACCGCCCCTTCGCTCCACATGCGGAGATATTTGGCCACCGTGGCGCCGCCAAAGCCGCCGCCTACGACAACTACATGGCCGCCTGCCTTGTTGCCCACGGCGCAGCCGTACATCGAGGCCATTGCGCCGGCAGCCGCACCGACTTTGAGAAAGTCACGTCGTTTCATCTGGAACATGGTCATCCTCCCTTATTTTTGTGCGGCGAAATACTCGGCGATCAGACCGAGTTGTTCGTTGGTATAGCCCTTGGCAATCTGGTGCATGATCGATGCCGGTTTGTCGCCGCTACGGAAGTCGGCCAGTTTTTGCAGCAATTTTTCCTTGCTCTCGCCCGCCAGGCTGTCGATGCCCGACCCCTTGACTGCCTTGCCATTGGTGCCGTGGCAGTTGGCGCAAGTCGCCGCGAGATTGCGTCCCAGGTTGGGATCGGCGGCATGCGCAGTCCCTGCTGCAAGCAGCAGCGCCGCGACAAACGTGGATGTGAATACCTTCATTGAGACATCTCCTTCCTCTACATGTTGTGAATTGCGATGTGCCGTGATTTTATGAAATTGTCGGCCTCGACGCAGACAGAAGGGTAAAACGGTTTGCTGGAAAATGCATGCTGCGTCGCAACAATATTAGTTGTTGACTATATAAATACTCAGTTATACAGTGATGTTGATATAGATCAAGAACGATATGGACGAGACATCTCACGTATTCGAGCAGGTTGCGCGCTATTTCAGTTTGTTGGCTGATCCGACGCGGCTGCGCATTCTTTCCTGTCTGTGCGCAGAAGAGCGTGCGGTGAACGATGTCGTTGAGCGCGTGGGTCTGACGCAAGCCAATATTTCCCGTCACTTGAACATCCTGTTCCGGGCGGGCGTAGTGGGGCGGCGACGTGAAGGGAACTCCGTCTATTACAAGGTTGTTGATCCCAATTTTGTCGACATCTGCAGAACCGTCAGTGTCACGGTGGCGAGCCGTGATCTTGGCGAGGCGCTGGGGGTGGCGTCGGTGTCTTGCAATACGTGAAGTCAAACGAGTGGAGGGGAGAAGTCTCTATGGGTGATTTATCGAACAAGCCGGGGCGCCTGCAGCGTGCCCCGGAAAATTTCCTGACGGAAGAGCAGGTCAAGGCGGTTGGAGCCGGTCGGCGCGATTTCATGCGCAAGAGCTTCCTGGCTGCCAGTGCCGCCATGATGGCGCCGGTGGCGGCACGTGCCGTTGAGGGCGATCCGGAAATCCTGAATTTGCCGCCCTGGTCGACCACTCTGGGTTTGCCGGTGGCGACCAATCCGTATGGGCAGCCGTCGAAATACGAAAGCCAGTTGCTGCGCCGCGAGTCGCCGGGTTTGACCCGGGTTGGCGGGGCTTCGGTGTCCTTTGCGCCGTTGCAGGGGCTGTTCGGGATCATTACCCCGTCCGGCCTGCATTTCGAGCGCCATCATCAGGGCTGGCACGATGTGGATCCGGCGCGTCATCGTTTGATGATCAATGGATCGGACCCGGCATTCCTGAAGAAGCCGAAGGTGTACACCATGGATCAGCTGATGCGCCTGCCTTCGGTATCGCGTATCCATTTCATTGAGTGTGGGGCCAATACCGGCCTGGAGTGGGGCAATGTGGCGGTGCCGACGGTGCAGTACACGCACGGCATGCTGTCCTGTTCCGAGTTCACCGGCGTGCCGCTGAAGTTGTTGCTGGAAGACTGCGGCGTCGATTACAAGAAGGCGCGTTATGTGCTGGCCGAAGGCGCGGACGGTTCATCCATGACCCGGACTATTCCGATGGAAATGGTCGAGAACGGCGAAGTCCTTGTCGCCTACGGCATGAATGGCGAAATGCTGCGGCCGGAAAATGGTTATCCCTTGCGCCTGGTTGTGCCGGGTGTGCAGGGGGTTTCCTGGGTGAAGTGGCTGCGCCGCATCGAAGTGGGTGACAAGCCTTATGCCACTAAGGACGAGGCAGTTCACTACATCGATCTGATGCCGGACGGTCTGCACCGTCAATACACCTCGGTTCAGGAGTGTAAGTCGGTCATCACAACGCCCTCCGGCGGTCAACGCCTCCTTGAGCAAGGTTTCTACAACGTTTCCGGTCTGGCCTGGTCCGGTCGCGGCAAGGTGACACGCGTTGATGTCTCGTTCGATGGCGGCATCAACTGGAAGACCGCGCGTATTGAAGGGCCGGTGCAAAATAAGGCGCTGACGCGATTCAACGTGGATTGGGTTTGGGACGGAAAGCCGGCCATTCTCCAGTCGCGTGCGATGGACGAAACCGGCTATGTGCAGCCCAGTTACGGCCAGTTACGCGCTGTCCGCGGCACCAAGTCGATCTATCACAACAATGCTATCCAGTCCTGGAAAATCGTCGAAAGCGGGGAGGTCAGCAATGTCCAGGTTCTCTAAATCCATTCTTGCCCTGGCGGCGCTCGCGGTTAGCTCGGGGGCATTTGCCTTTGATAACTACAAGGGGCTGGGTCGTCAGGCCACCCAGGCCGAAGTTGCCGCTTGGGATATCGATGTCCGTCCCGATTTCAAGGGCTTGCCCAAGGGTTCCGGTGATGTCCAGAAGGGTAATGACCTGTTCGAGGAAAAGTGTGCTTCCTGCCATGGTTCCTTCGGCGAGTCGAACGAGGTGTTCACGCCGCTGATCGGCGGGACGACCCAGGACGACATCAAGAAGGGCCGGGTTGGCGGTTTTGTCACGGGTGACATTCCGCAGCGCACGACCTTCACCAAGGTCGCCACGATCTCCACGGTCTATGACTATATTTACCGTGCCATGCCGTGGACTGCACCCAAGTCGCTGAAGCCAGACGAGGTCTATGCCATTCTGGCTTACTTCCTGAATTTGGCCGAAATCGTGCCGGGTGACTTCGTGCTGTCCGACAAGAACATCGCCGAAGTTCAGCAGAAGATGCCGAACCGCAATGGCATGACGACCAACCACGGCATGTGGCCCGGTCCGTCTGCCGCCAAGGGCGGGATTGGCAACGGCGGCAAGCCGGACGTCAAGAATGTGGCTTGCATGAAGGATTGCAAGAAGGAAGTCCGCATCGGCTCCGTCCTGCCTGACTATGCACGTACGGCACACGGCAATCTCGAAGACCAGAACCGCAGTTTCGGCCCCGTTCGAGGCGTTCGCACCATCGAAGGCGAAGCTGCCGCTGCCAAGGCGCCGGCCCAGTCGCCCGAGCTGGCACTGGCCAACGCCAACGCCTGCATGGCCTGCCATGGTTTGAGCAACAAGGTGGTCGGTCCTGGCTATAACGAAATTCAGGCCCGCTATAAGGACCAGGCCGATGCGCCAGATCGTCTTTTCGCCAAGGTCAAGGCGGGTGGTCAAGGTGTCTGGGGTTCGGTTCCGATGCCGCCGAACGGTCATGTCAAGGATGAAGACATCAAGACGCTGGTGAAGTGGATTCTGTCCGGTGCTAAGTAATTCCCCATTTTTCAGAGGAGAAGTCATGAACAATCAACGTCGTAATGTATTAAAAACGGGTGTTGGTGCTACCGTTCTCGGGGCGCTGACTGCTGCTGGTTTGATCACGCCGGGCATGGCCTTGGCGGATTGGAATAAAGCGGCTTTTGAAGCCAAGAGCATGGCCGATACGCTGAAGGCCCTGGGTGCGGCAACGCCGGTCGACAGCAAGGACGTGCAGGTTACTGGTCCGGACATCGCCGAAAACGGCGCAGTTGTCCCGGTTGGTGTGACCTCGTCGCTGGCTGGGACGACCATGGTTGCCATCCTGATCGACAAGAACCCGAACGCCCTGGCTGCCAGCTTCACGCTGCCGGCCGGTACCGAAGCCAACGTGCAGACTCGCGTCAAGATGGGCCAGACCTCCAACGTTTATGCGCTGGTCAAGGCCGACGGCAAGTTCTACATGGCGACCAAGGAAATTAAGGTCACCCTCGGCGGCTGCGGCGGCTAAGCCCTAACCAGATCACACGAATTCAAGGAGATTTACTATGGCAGCTAAGCCCATGAAGATTCGCGCCTCCGTCAAGGACGGCGTTACCGAAGTGAAGGCACTGATCAGCCACGAAATGGAAACCGGTCAGCGCAAGGACGCCAACGGCGCCATCATCCCCGCCTGGTTCATCACCGAACTGAGCGCGATGCACAACGGCAAAGTTGTTCTGAGCGGCGAATTCGGCACGGCCGTGTCCAAGAACCCCTACCTGGCTTTCAAGTTCAAGGGTGGCGCCGCAGGCGACAAGGTTACCCTGACCTGGAAGGACAACAAGGGCGAAACCCGCACCGACGAAGCCGCGATCGGCTAAGTCGATGATGTACCGGGAGGCCGGGGGAGTCGAACCCCGGCCGGCCCGATACCTGCCCGCATGCCGACATCAGATCAGGCAGCTGGCGAACTGCATTTGAATATAAATGGAGGAGTTGTTATGCCGATCCCTCGGAGGTTGAAAGCTGCAGTCATGCTGACTGCGCTGGCTGTTGCCCCCGTCGCTGCGCTGGCTGCAGGCGACAAGATGATGGATGCGATCAACGAGTATCGCGAGTTGCTGGCCGATGGTAATCCGTCAGAACTGGTTGCCGCACAGGGCGAAGAATTGTGGAAAACGCCGCGTGGACCGAAGAAGGCAAGCCTTGAACAATGCGATCTGGGCCTCGGGCCTGGCGTCGTGAAGGGCGCTTCGGCACAGTTGCCGCGCTTCTTCAAGGACACGGGCAAGGTACAGGATCTGGAAACCCGCCTGATGACCTGCATGGAGACCCTGCAAGGCATCGATCCGAACAAGGTCATCAACGAGCGCTGGCTCAAGGGCGAGCGCGAAAACATGGCGGCCCTCGTCGCCTACGTGGTGACCGAATCGAACGGCGTCAAGGTCAAGGTCGATACGCGTCATCCCGCCATGAAGAAGATGTACGAGCTCGGCAAGCAGACTTTTTACTATCGTGCCGGGCCGATGGATTTCTCCTGCGCGACTTGCCATGGCGATCAGGGCAAGCGTATCCGCATGCAGGAACTGCCTGACTTGCGGACGCATGAAGGCGCCATCGCAGGTTGGGGTAGCTGGCCGGCCTATCGGGTCTCCAATGGCCAGTTCTGGACCATGCAGCATCGTCTGAACGACTGTTTCCGTCAGCAGCGCACGGCTGAGCCGATCTACGGCTCCGACGTGACCATTGCCCTTTCCGTTTATCTGGCGACCAAGGCCAATGGCGGCAAGATGGTAACCCCGGGTATCAAGCGCTGAGGAGATGACGATGAAGAAGATCACTACGATTGCCGCGCTTGTGCTGGCCATTCCCGCAGCCTGGGCCGCTGGTGAAGACAGCTATGCCGACTTCAAGGCGATGATGGATGCGTCGTTCAAGACGACGGGCATCGCCGCCAAGCACCGGATGTATCAACTGGACTTCCAGAAAGCCTGTTCGCAGGAAAAACAGCCGTCGAAGGCAGAGATGGCACGCATCGAGGCCGAACAGCTGAAGACCATCCGTTATCCGGCTGACGGCAAGTACTTCGGTGACTGGAAACAGGGCGAGAAAATTGCGCTGGACGGGCGTGGCCTGACCTGGACCGACAAGACGCCGCACAACAACGGGGGCGGTTGTTACAACTGCCATCAGTTGAGCCATCACGAAATTTCCTACGGCACCATCGGTCCGAGCCTCCTTGAGTACGGCAAGACCCGCGGTAATGCCGAGGACGTCGTCAAATACACTTGGGGCAAGATCTACAACGCCAAGGCTTTCAATGCCTGCAGCAACATGCCCCGGAACGGTGACGCGGAAATCCTGACCGAGCAGCAGATGAAGCATCTGATGGCTTTCCTGTTCGATCCGGCATCTCCGGTCAACAAAAAATGAACCTTGCGTGACTTTTCCCGGCCGGGTCAGCCGGTCGGGGCTTTTTTGAGGGAATAGTAATGAGCATGAATCGTCGGGAGTTTCTTCAGGTCATGGCGGTTGCTGCGGCCGGTGGCATGTCGCTGCACAGCGAGTTCGCACTGGCCGAGAAAGGGGCAGCCAAACTGTATGACCTGCCGAAGTTCGGTAATGTCAGCCTGTTGCACATCACCGACTGTCACGCCCAGCTGTTACCGATCTATTTCCGCGAGCCCAGCGTCAATCTCGGCTTTGGCGATCAGTTCGGCAAGGTGCCACATCTGGTCGGCGACAATCTGCTCAAGCATTTCGGTTTCAAGCCGAACACCATCGAGGCGCATGCCTACACTTATCTAAATTTTGAAAAAGCCGCCGAGACCTACGGCAAGGTCGGCGGCTTTGCGCATCTGGCGACCCTGGTCAAGCGCATGAAGGCAACCCGTCCCGGCGCCTTGCTGCTTGACGGCGGTGATACCTGGCAAGGCTCCGGTACCGCATTGTGGTCGAATGCGCAGGACATGGTCGACGCCTGTAAGGCGCTCGGCGTCAACGTCATGACCCTGCACTGGGAATCGACCTACGGCGAGGAGCGGGTCAAGGAAATCGAAGAGAAGGACTTTGCCGGTGTCGTCGATATCGTCGCCCAGAACGTGAAGACTGCGGACTTCGGTGACCCGGTCTTCAAGCCCTATGTCATGAAGAACATGAATGGCGTGCCGGTGGCGATCATCGGCCAGGCTTTCCCCTACACGCCGATTGCCAACCCGCGCTGGCAGACCCCGAACTGGAGCTTCGGCATCCAGGAAGAAAACATGCAGAAGACCGTCGACGAAGCACGCGCCAAGGGTGCGCAGGTCGTCATCGTGCTGTCGCACAACGGTATGGACGTGGATCTGAAGATGGCCAGCCGGGTCAAGGGCATCGACGCGATCATGGGTGGCCACACGCACGACGGCATGCCGGCGCCGGTTGTCGTCAAGAATGCCGGCGGTCAGACGCTGGTCACCAACGCCGGTTCCAACGGCAAGTACCTGGGCGTCCTCGATTTCGACGTGAAGAACGGCAAGATCGCCGGCTATCGCTACAAGTTGTTGCCGGTGTTCGCCAATCTGCTGCCCGCCGACAAGGACATGCAGGCGCTGATCGACAAGGCGCGGGCGCCTTATGTATCGAAGCTCAGCGAGCAACTGGCGGTCACCGAAGGCACGCTGTATCGCCGCGGCAACTTCAACGGCACCTTCGACCAGGTCATCGTCGATGCGCTGATGAAGGTCAAGGATGCCGAAATCGCCTTTTCGCCAGGCTTCCGCTGGGGTACCTCGCTGTTGCCGGG
>JAKLLI010000066.1 GCA_023150195.1 Azonexus sp. | reverse complement strand
GAACAACAGGCCAAATTCGGCTTCCTGCTCGATGCCCTCAAGTATGGCGCGCCCCCGCACGGCGGTCTGGCGTTTGGCCTCGACCGCATCGTCACCATGATGACCGGCGCCGAGTCCATCCGCGATGTCATCGCCTTCCCCAAGACGCAACGCGCTCAGTGCTTGCTGACTGATGCGCCCTCTGCGGTCGACGAGAAACAACTGCGCGAATTGCACGTCCGTCTGCGCCAAAAAGTGGAAACCCAGGTCGAAATCAGCCAAGGCTAAATCACCATGCGCCACTGGCAGCGCTTCCTGATCGTCCTCTTGCTGGCGATCGGAAGCGCTTTTGCTTTCTGGACCGCACCCACGCAAGACGGCTGGATTGAAGTACAGCAACTGCCCAAGGAAGCGCGGGAAACCCTCGCCCTGATTCAGCAAGGCGGCCCCTTTCCCTATGCGCGTGACGGCATCGTCTTCAACAATTTTGAAAAACTGCTGCCCCCCCAGCACCGCGGCTACTATCGTGAATACACCGTGGCCACGCCCGGACGTCGGGATCGCGGTCCGCGCCGCATCGTCGCCGGAAAATCCCGCGAGTATTACTACACGGCGGATCACTACAAATCTTTCCGCCGAATTCGGGAGCAGCCTTGACGGTCAATCACACACACCCGCTATTCGAATCCGGCGTCTACTACGCGGCACGACCTCGGCCCACGCAAGGCGATCTCACGGTCGACCTGAGCCATTTCACAAAAATGGACAGCCTGCTAGGAAGGCTGGGGAAGGCCCTGCATTTTCCTGAGTGGTATGGCGAAAACCTGGATGCCCTCTACGATTGCCTGAGCATGCCAGAATGGCCAGAAAATCCGTCCCCGACGACCATCCACATCACTGGCCTGACTCATTTCTCGCGCCAACACGCTCTCGAATTCCAGGCGCTTATTGATGTGCTGACGGCTGCAATGGCTGCACGCCAGGCAGAAAATGCAGCGCCGATACAACTGCTTCTCGACGTCAAGCACGCCGATCTGCCCCCTTGGCCGCACAAGTAATGGCTTTCAAGCAACCAATCTCGGTACTGGTCGTCATTTACACCTTGCAAGGAGAAGTCCTCCTGCTGGAACGCGCACGCCAGCCCGGATTGTGGCAGTCGGTCACAGGCAGCCGGGAGGGAAGCGAAGCCCTGATCGACACGGCCTGTCGGGAAGTTTTCGAGGAAACCGGCATCCGTGTGCCCCCCGCGATGCTGCAAGCCTGGTCCATTCAGAATACCTATGAAATTTTTACTGCCTGGCGACATCGCTACGCGCCAGGCGTCACGCACAACACGGAAACAGTTTTCGCCCTGCCCCTCCCTGAACGCCAGCCCATCCAACTCGCGGCTGACGAGCATCGCGATTTTCGCTGGCTCCCGATTCCGGCGGCAGAGGGCGCCTGTTTTTCGTGGAGCAACCGCGACGCCATTCGCCTGCTGGGCAAAGCCTTCGCAAACGCGCACAAGGCTTCCTCATCTTCTTGACAGCATTTCTCGGTACAATCCGCCGCGATTCCTCTGGAGACTTTCATGAGCACCGAAAACCTCACCCCCGGTACCAAAGCTGCCGTTCTGGCCGAAGCCCTGCCCTACATCAAGCGTTTTCATGGCAAGACCATTGTCGTCAAATACGGCGGCAATGCCATGACCGACGAACATCTGAAAAGCTGCTTCGCCCGCGACGTGGTACTGCTTGAATTGATCGGTTTCAATATTGTGGTGGTGCATGGCGGCGGACCGCAAATTGAAAACCTGCTCACCCGAGTTGGCAAAAAGGGCGAGTTCATTCAGGGCATGCGCGTTACCGATTCGGAAACCATGGAAGTGGTGGAAATGGTGCTTGGGGGCCAGGTCAACAAGGACATCGTCAATTTGATCAATCAGCACGGCGGCAAGGCCGTCGGCTTGACCGGCAAGGATGGCAACTGCATTCGTGCGCGCAAGTTGATGCTGGAAAACAAGGACAACCCGGGCGATCTGATCGACGTCGGGCAGGTGGGCGAAATCACCAAAATCGACCCCTCGCTGATCGACCATCTCGACAAGGGCGCCTTCATTCCCGTCATCGCCCCCATTGGCGTGGGCGAAGCCGGGGAAACCTACAACATCAACGCCGACGTCGTCGCTGGCAAGATCGCAGAAGTGCTGAAGGCCGAAAAACTGGTGCTGCTGACCAATACACCGGGCGTACTCGACAAGGCCGGGAACCTGATTACCGGCATCACGCCCAAGGAAATCGACGAGATGGTGGCCGACGGCACGCTCTCCGGCGGCATGCTGCCCAAGATTGGCTCAGCCTTGGACGCCGCCCGCAATGGCGTGAAGGGCGTTCATATTATTGATGGCCGAGTGGAACATGCGCTCCTGCTGGAAATCCTGACCGACCATGGTGTCGGTACCATGATCAAGTCCCACTAAGCAGCTCTGCGGTCAACGGCATGGCCAGACAAGATTTCGCCCATCGGGTCTGGCTGTTTGATCTCGACAATACGCTGCACAACGCCACGCCGCACATCTTTCCCCATATCAATCGCTCGATGAATGACTACATCGAGCGCCATCTGGGTATCAGCACGGCAGCCGCGACGCGCTTGCGTCAGGATTACTGGGTCCGCTATGGCGCCACCTTGCTGGGCTTAGTCAAGCACCATCAGGTGGATCCCGAACACTTCCTCAGGGAAACACACGTCTTCGCGGCGCTGGAACGCATGCTGGACTTCGAAAAGCCGCTGCGCCAGGCCTTGCAGCGACTGCCGGGACGAAAGATTCTTTTCTCCAACGCCCCCCGGGATTACGCGCAAACCGTACTCAAGCTCACCGGCCTCGACCGCTACTTCGATGCGGTCTACACCGTCGAACGGGTCAAATTCCAACCCAAACCCATGGCCGCCGGCTTCCGCAGCCTGCTACGCCAGGAAGCCTTGAATCCACGCCAATGCATCATGGTGGAGGACAGTTTGCCCAATTTGTGTACGGCAAAAAAACTGGGGATGCGGACGGTGTGGGTAAGCACTAGCTCTCGTCAACCGCCCTTCGTTGACGTCAAGATTACCTCGGTCACGCAACTCCCACAGCGCTGCGGTCGACTATAATCCGGGCACAATAATCACCCTTGGGAGCCAACTCGATGGCAAGCAAACCTGGCGAACGCCGCCTGCAAATCCTGCAGACCCTGGCCGAAATGCTCGAAACCCCGAAAGGGGAAAAAATTACGACCGCGGCACTGGCCGCCCGCCTCGCCTGTTCCGAAGCCGCGCTCTATCGCCACTTCGCCAGCAAGGCGCAGATGTTCGAAGGGCTGATCGAATTCATCGAACAAAGCTTGTTCGGCGTCATTAACCAGATCACCGCCGAGGAAGCGAATGGCTTTCGCCAGATCGAACAGGTCGTCGGCCTACTGCTCAATTTTGCTCAACGCAACCGCGGCATGACCCGCGTCCTCATCGGTGATGCCCTGGTCAACGAAAACGAGCGCCTGCAGTCCCGGATCAATACCCTGCTCGACAAACTGGAAGCCGCGCTGAAGCAATCGCTGCGCATTGCCGCAACGCAAGACAAGCTCAAACCAGACGCCGATTTTGGGGCACTGGCCAATCTGCTGCGCTGCTACGTCATGGGCCGTTGGGAGCAATACGCGCGCTCCGGCTTCACGAGGGAACCGCTTGCACAATGGCCGCAGCAATGGCCCATGCTGTACTTCGCCTGCTTGTCACAAGCCAGCGAAGGTTGATGGCATCTTGAAGGGCAGCCCGCAGGCTGCCCTTCCGCTTAATTCTTCAGATACTCGGCAACATCCAGCGCGAAGTAAGTCAGGATGCCATCGGCCCCTGCCCGCTTGAAGGCCAGCAGGCTTTCCATCACACAGGCGCGTTCGTCCAGCCAGCCATTTTGCGCCGCCGCCTTTAACATGGCGTACTCGCCACTGACCTGATAAGCATAGGTCGGTACTTTGAAAGTCTCCTTGACGCGCCGAACGATATCCAGATACGGCATGCCCGGCTTGACCATCACCATGTCCGCGCCTTCTTCGATATCCAGGGCGACTTCGCGCAGGGCCTCATCCGTATTCCCCGGATCCATCTGGTAAGTGTATTTATTGCCTTTGCCAAGATTGCCGGCCGAGCCAACAGCTTCGCGGAAGGGGCCATAGAAACTCGAAGCATATTTGGCTGAGTAAGCCAGGATGCGCGTGTAGATGAATCGCTCTGCTTCCAGGGCCTCACGAATACAACCGATGCGCCCATCCATCATGTCCGATGGCGCCACCACATCGGCCCCGGCTGCTGCGTGGCAAAGTGCCTGTTTGACCAAGACGTCCAGGGTTTCGTCATTCAGCACATAGCCGGATGCATCGATCACACCGTCCTGACCATGCACGGTATATGGATCCAGTGCGACATCGGTAATCATGCCCAACTGCGGAAATTCACGTTTGAGCGCCTGCACCACCTGCGGCACAAGACCCTCTGGATTGAAGGCCTCTTCGGCCAACAGGGACTTGCGCGACGCATCCACCACGGGGAACAGCGCCAGCGCAGGAATACCCAGACGAGCCGCACGCTCTGCCGTCTTCAACAGCACATCCAGCGACTGCCGTTCCACCCCTGGCATGGAGGCGACTTTTTCCACACGACCCGCTCCCTCAAGTACGAAAACCGGATAGATCAGGTCGTTGACCGTTAACACCGACTCCCGCATCAAGCGGCGCGAAAAATCGTCCCGTCGCATGCGGCGCATGCGCCCGGCGGGAAACGCGGCTGTCTTAACCATTCCATCACCTCAAAAAAACCTTTAATTTATTTGCAAACCCCGGGAACTATCTTCATCAAGCCAGATCAGAGCGTCCAGATAGCACGCGCTGTCTCCCGCTTCACCTCCCTGAGCGGGTGCCTTGACTGCGTTGAGGCATTTTGGCCCCCGGACTCCCCTTTTCCGGGGGCCCTTTGTTTTCCTTCGGCTCGACCGTCAGACCCAGCCAAGCCGCCAACACCACTTCCGCCTCCTCGACACCCGTTTTCTTTAAACTGGAAAACAGTTGTACGGAGTAAAGCTCAGCATCGCCCCAAGTTGCAATTTCCGCCTTGACCGAACGCAAAATTTTGGTCTGCTCCTGACGACTCAGCTTATCGGCTTTCGACAACAGAATATGAATGGGACGCCCCGTCGGACGAAACCATTCGATCAGCCGAACATCCAGATCGGTAAACGGGCGCCGCGAATCCATGATCACCACCAGGCCAGCCAGCTGCGATCGTTTATTGAGATACGGCCCGATCAGGCCCTCCCACTGCGAACGAATTTCTTCCGGCGCCTTGGCATAGCCATAGCCGGGCAGGTCAACAAAATATTTCCCCTCGGCCAGCGTAAAGTAATTGAGATGCTGGGTTCGCCCCGGCGTTTTGCTGACGAAGGCCAGTCGGACGCGCCCGGCAAGCGTATTGATCGCTGAAGACTTACCGGCATTCGAACGGCCGGCAAACGCAACTTCGCACTGAGCATCCTGCGGCAAATCACGCAGATTGGCGACGGTCGTATGAAAGACCGCCTTCTGGAACAGAGGCATAAAAAACGCGGAAGACCCGCCTAGTTGAAGGGGAACTGATATAGAATAACAGGTTTGTAACTTCCGTTCCGGCCAAAGCGCCCATAAACGCGCATTAGGAGTTCGAAAAATGATCCGTTCCGCGGCAATGGCAATCCTTCTTGCCACCAGTTTCGCCACCCATGCTTCCGAAGAAGCCCACGCCAAGGCTGACCCAGCCAAGGGCAAGGTCGTCGCCGAGACGATCTGTGTCGCTTGCCACGGTGCTGACGGCAACAGCATGAGTTCTGCCAATCCGCATCTCGCGGGTCAGGTTGAGCAATATATTTTCAAGCAGTTGTCCAACTTCAAATCCGTTGATGGCAAACCTGCTGCACGTAACAACGCCATCATGGCCGGCATGGCTGCGGCGCTGTCTGAAGAAGACATGCGCAACGTCGCCGCCTGGTTCTCCAGCCAGAAGCTGAAGCCGGAAGCTGCCAAGGACGAGTCCAAGATTGCGCTGGGCAAGACCCTGTGGCGCCAAGGCGACTTCAAGAAAGGCATTCCGGCTTGCGCTGGCTGCCACGGCCCCGCCGGAGCTGGCCTGCCTGCGCAGTATCCGCGCCTTGCTGGCCAGTTTGCCGATTACACAGAAGCCCAACTGAAGGCTTTCCGTGCCGAAGAACGCGCAAACGATCCGGAAAAGATGATGCGCATGATCGCCGCCAAGCTCTCTGACGTTGAAATCAAAGCGGTTGCCGATTACGCTGCCGGCTTGCGTTAATTCACACTGGCATCAGAAAAAGGCAGCCTCGGCTGCCTTTTTGCTTTTTGGCTTGTGAGGGACGCGACGCCCCGTTAGACTCGCGCAACAACGTCAAGACAACGGAGGCACCATGAAGACCCTGAAGCAATTGCTCGCCGACAAGACCCAGCCCATGGTGGTGGTCTCCCCTAACGATACGGTTTTTCATGCGCTGACCGTGATGGCCCAGCACAATGTCGGTGCCGTCATGGTGCTGAACGGCGAACAACTGGTCGGCATTTTTTCGGAACGGGACTACGCGCGCAAAATCATTCTTCAAGGCAAGAGTTCCCGGGAGACGCTGGTGCGCGAGATCATGAGCGACCGCGTGGCCTATGTCGCCCCCGAAACGCCGCTGGAACAATGTATGGCGCTAATGACTGAAAAGCACTTCCGCCACCTGCCGGTATTGAAAGCCGACGGTTCAGTAGCAGGGATCATCTCGATCGGAGACCTGGTGAAGGAAACCATCAGCGCTCAACAGTTCATGATTGCGGAACTGGAAAAATACATCGCCGGCTAGATGGATATTTCGGTAGAGCAAGGACATTTCCGCGTCCTGGAAGACATCGCACGCGAGTTATCCGGCGATGTCAATTTCCCAACCTGCATGGATGCCGCGCTGTTAATCCGGGACACCCTCAGCGATCCGTTTGTCGATCTTCCACGTGTCTCCGCGGTTCTGGGCACGGAGCCGTTGATTTCGAGCAAGATATTGCAGCTCGCCAACTCGGTTCACTACAATCCATCGGGACGCATCAATAGCGATATTGGGCAGGCCGTGTCTCGCCTGGGTTTCGAGAATGTCCGGACGCTTTCGCTCGCCGTCGCCATGGATCAGATGCTGCGCGCCAAACATCTGGCCGCTTATGACGAATTGTCGCGCAAGGTCTGGTCACACTCGGTCCACGTCGCGGCCATCGCCCGGGCACTGGCCCGCCATCAAGGCGTCGTGCGTGCCGAAACCGCCATGATGGCCGGACTGGTTCACGATATCGGCGTTTTTTATTTGCTTTATCGCGCTGCGACCTACCCCGAGTATCGCGACAAGCCCGAAGCCATGCTCGACCTGCTTGGCATTTGGCACGAAGGTATCGGCGAGAGCCTGCTGCATGCGCTTGGCGTCCCTGAGGACATTTGTGACGCCGTTCGCGACCACGATCATCCACGCCCCGCCAGCCCAACGCCCACGCTGGCCAGTACGCTACACTTGGCAAACCTGCTCGCCGGCGCCGATCACGAATGGCAACCGGGCGATCTGTCGGACGCCGATCGTCAGCTCATGAATACGCAAGCCGAAACGCTGAGCGCTTGGCATCTGTCAGCAGCGGAAGAAATCGAGGGCTTTTGCAGCACCTTGGGCTTAAGTCACTGAACCTTGCGAATTTGCCGCGTTCCTACGGTCGACCGCTGACAACCAAGGAATTGCCATGAATTCGACAAACCGACCAGCGCCCAGCGAAATCACCCCCGAGTCCATCTGGCTGCGTCGACGCCAGCTGTTGCTGGGCGCAACGCTTGGTGTCGGGCTCTCGCAGGTCCATGCGAATACGCCTGCCGCCCCGAACACCCAACTCGCTTTCCGCCAGAACACCACCTGGAATCCCGCCGACGAGCCCTTGACGCCCTTTGCCAAGGCCAGTACCTACAACAATTTCTACGAATTCGGCCCGGACAAGGATAGCCCTGTTCGCCATGCCCAACACTTGAAAACCCACCCCTGGACATTGACGGTTGAAGGCGAAGTCGACAAGCCCGGCGTCTTTGACATCGACGATCTTCTGGCTTGGGATAAGCTGGAAGAACGCATCTACCGTTTACGCTGTGTCGAAGGCTGGAGCGCCGTCATTCCGTGGATCGGCTTCCCCTTGTCCGAATTGATACGACGGGTCCAGCCGCGCAGCAAGGCCCGCTTTGTGGCGTTTGAGAGTCTCGCCGATCCGGCCCAAATGCCCTACACCCGCCTTCCCCTGCTGGACTGGCCTTATCGTGAAGGCTTACGCATGGACGAGGCAGCCCACCCGCTGACCCTGCTGGTTGTCGGCATGTATGGAAAACCCCTGCCCAACCAGAATGGCGCCCCTTTACGCCTGGTGGTTCCGTGGAAATATGGGTTCAAAAGCGCGAA
>JAKLLI010000065.1 GCA_023150195.1 Azonexus sp. | reverse complement strand
GCAGGACATGATCAAGACCATGGCGGCCAAGCCCATGGTGTTCGCGCTGGCAAATCCGACGCCGGAAATCATGCCGGAACTGGTCAAGGAAGTCTGCCCGGAGGCCATTATCGCCACCGGTCGTTCCGACTACGTCAATCAGGTCAACAACGTCCTGTGCTTCCCCTTCATCTTCCGCGGTGCGCTGGATGTGGGGGCGACCCGCATTACCGAAGAAATGAAGATGGCCTCGGTGCGTGCCATTGCCGAACTGGCGGAAGCCGAAGTCACCGACGAAGTGGCGATGGCCTATCCGGGTCACGATTTGTCCTTTGGTCCGGAATATCTGATTCCCAAGCCTTTCGATCCGCGTCTGATCGTCAAGATCGCACCGGCCGTGGCGCAAGCGGCGATGGATTCCGGTGTGGCGACCCGTCCGATTACGGACTGGGATGCTTACCGCGCCAAGCTCTCCGAGTTTGTGTATCACACCGGTGTCGGCATGCGGGCAATCTTCCAGGCCGCGCGTCAGGCACAAGGCAAGCGCATCATCTTTGCCGAAGGCGAAGATGAGCGTGTGTTGCGTGCCGTTCAGGTCGTGATCGAGGAAAAATTCGCGCGTCCGATCCTGATCGGCCGTCCGGAAGTGATTGCTCACCGTCTCGAAAAGGCCAAGCTGCGCATCAAGCCGGGTGTCGATTTCGATGTGGTCAATCCGGAATCCGACGAGCGTTACCGCGAATGCTGGCAGGCCTACCACAAGCTGATGGTGCGCCGTGGCGTGACCCCGGCCATCGCCAAGGAGACCCTGCGCCGCAAGCCAACCGTGATCGGTTCCATGCTGCTCAAGCTCGGTTACGCCGATGGCCTCATCTGCGGCATGACCGGTCAGTACAGCCATCATCTGGGGGTAATCAGCCAGATCATCGGCAAGCGTCAGGGCGTCAACACGCTGGCTGCGATGAACTACCTGATGCTGCCGGGTCGATCCCTGTTCATTTGCGACACGCATGTGAACGAAAATCCGAGCGCCGAGGAAATTGCCGAAATGACCTTGATGGCCGCCGAGCAGGTCAAACGCTTCGGCAGCCACCCCAAGGCCGCCCTGCTGTCACACTCCAATTTCGGTTCCGGGCATTCCGAGTCCGCACGCAAGATGGGCGTCGCTGCCGGACTGGTTTCCGCCATGTCCGCCGGTGAACTGGAAGTGGATGGCGAAATGCACGGCGATTCGGCCCTGAACGAAGATGTGCGCCGCGAAGCCAATCCGGAGTCCCCGCTCAAGGGTGAAGCCAATCTGCTGGTGATGCCGAATATCGACGCCGCCAACATCAGCTACAACCTGCTGAAGATGACGGCGGGGGAAGGGGTGACGATTGGCCCCATCCTGCTGGGTGCGGCCCGTCCGGTGCACGTGTTGACCCCGACGGCGACGGTGCGTCGTCTGGTTAACATGACGGCGCTGGCCGTCGTGGAGTCGATGGAACGCTAAGCTGCCGGTATTGGCAGCGAAAGCAAAAGGCCCCGAACTTTCGGGGCCTTTTCTATTTTGCGCTTAACAGCTGGCGCAGATCGTCGGCGATGCTTTCAATGCCGGCGGTTTCCGGAATGGCCAGCCGCAATTGGCCCTGAGGGTCCACGACGTAGGCCAGGGCGCTGTGATCCATGACATAGCCCATCCCGCCCGCGACAGGCTGTTTGCTGTAAATGGCCTTGAACTGGCGTGCAACATCGGCGATTTGTGCATCCGTGCCGGTGGCGCCAAGAAAGCCCGGATTGAACCATTTGACGTAGGTGTCTGCTTTTTCCGGGGTGTCGCGTGCCGGATCGACGGAGATGAACAGGACTTGAATCTGTTCCGCTTCCTTGGTGCGCAGGTTGCGCAACAGGCTGGCGTATTTGCGCATGGCCGATGGGCAAACGTCAGGGCAGCTGGTGTAGCCGAAAAACACGATCACAAGTTTGCCGTGGAATTGCTTGAAATCGACCGGTTGACCGTGGGCGCTGGCAAGTTGGGCGCTGGGGAAAATGCGCTCGGCGCTCAGGTCCGTGTTTTTGAAGCCGGTTTGCGGTTGACCGCAGGCGCCGAGCAGGGCGGCCAGCATCAGGCCCAGGCAGGTGCGTCGTTTCATTTGGCAAGTCGCTCCAGCAATTTTTGATGAATGCCGCCAAAGCCGCCGTTGCTCATCACCAGAATGTGGTCGCCGGGCTGGGCTTCCGCGACGATAGCCTCGATCAGCGTGTTCAGATCCGATTCCACACGTGCGCGGTTGCCCATGGGGGCGAGGGCTTCGTGGGCGTCCCAGCCCAGATTCCCGGCGTAACAGAAGGCGGCATCCACCTCGTGCAGGCTATCGGGAAGTTGGGATTTCATGGTGCCCAGTTTCATGGTGTTGGAGCGGGGTTCAAGCACGGCCAGAATGCGGGCGTTACCGACTTTGCGCCGCAGGCCGGCGACCGTCGTTTCGATGGCCGTGGGATGGTGCGCGAAATCGTCGTAGACCGTGATGTCGCGGACCGTGCCACGCACTTCCATACGCCGTTTGACGTTGCCAAAACGAGCGAGCGCTTCCAGGCCTTTGTCGAAGGGCACGCCCACATGGCGGGCGGCCAGCAGGGCGGCGCAGGCATTGTCGCGGTTGTGGCGTCCCGAGAGTTGCCACTGTGTGCGACCGATTTCGCCCTCGGGGCCATTGAGGATCAGGCTGCCCTCGGCATCGTTTCCGTCTGCATGGTAGCCGGCCGGATCGGCAAAGCGGTTGACCGGGGTCCAGCAACCGCGACCGAGAACACGGTCAAGGCTGGCTTCGCCGGCATTCGAGACGATCAGGCCATTGCCCGGCAGCGTGCGCACAAGATGGTGGAATTGGGTTTCAATGGCTGCCAGATCGGCGAAGATGTCCGCGTGATCGAACTCCAGGTTGTTCAAAATGACGGTGCGGGGTTTGTAGTGGATGAACTTGGAACGCTTGTCGCAGAAGGCAGTGTCGTATTCGTCGGCTTCGATGACAAAGAAAGGTGTCTCACCAAGCCGAGCTGAAACGCCGAAGTTGAGCGGGACGCCGCCAATCAGAAAGCCGGGCGCCATGTGAGCATCTTCCAGAATCCAGGCCAGCATGGCGCTGGTGGTGGTTTTTCCATGTGTGCCGGCGACACCCAAGACCCAGCGTCCCTGGAGCACATTTTCAGCCAGCCACTGCGGACCGGAAACATACGGCAAGCCCTGATCAAGAATGGCTTCCAGCAGCGGGTTGCCGCGGGAAATGGCGTTGCCAACCACGAACACGTCGGGTTTCAGGGCAACTTGGGCACTGTCGTAACCCTCGGTGAGTGCGATGCCTGCGCCACGCAATTGATCGCTCATCGGAGGATAAACGTTGGCGTCGCAGCCGGTGACGGTGTGGCCAGCGGCCACGGCGAGTTGTGCGATGCCGCCCATAAAGGTGCCGCAGATGCCAAGAATGTGAATGTGCATGTCACGTACTGTGGTTAGAATGAAACGGATTTTACCCCGAGCGACGAATCATGCCCCGACACGAACGCCTGCGTCCTGATCACGGTATGCGCGCCACCATAGCCGCAACGGCCGCCCGTTTGATGGCGGAAGACGGCGTGGATGATTATTTTCACGCCAAGCGCAAAGCCCTGCGGCAACTCGGTTTGCCTGAGCACACTGCCTTGCCGGATAACGCGGAGGTGGAGGCAGCGCTGCGCACGCATCTCAGCTTGTATCGGGGTGAGGCGCAAGACGCGCTGGTGGCGGTCTTGCGGCGCTCAGCGCTGGGTTTGCTGGAGATGCTGGCCCCGTTTCATCCCTATCTCACCGGTTCCGTGCTGGACGGCACTGCGGGCGAGCATTCCTATATCGACATCCTGCTGTTCGCCGATAGTGCCAAAGAGGTGGAAATCTTCTTGTTGAATCGCGGGCTCGATGTGAGCCATGTTGACCCGCGTAGCGATAAGGTTGAAGCGGTGTTGCGCATTGAAACGGATACGGCAGACGCCAATCTGATCGTAATGGCGCCCGCGATGGAACGGGTGGTCATGAAACACCGGGATGGGCGCCAGCGGGCGCGAATCCGTGCCGATGGACTGGCAACGCTGCTGGCGGAGTAGACTGGACAAGTTGCGGCGATTTGCGGCAAACTTGCAGCTATGACGAAGCGAAAAACTGCTTCCGGGCCGGTAGAAAAGGCGCGCATCCTGGTGATGCACGGACCCAATCTCAATCTGCTTGGAACGCGCGAACCCGAACATTATGGCCGTACCACGCTGGCAGACATCAATCTGTCGCTGGCGCAACTGGCTGATCGTGCCGGGGTTGAGCTGGAAGCCTTCCAGAGCAATCACGAAGGGGCGCTGATCGAGCGCATCCATGCGGCACGTGAACAAGGCGTTCGGGCCATCATCATCAATCCGGCGGCTTACACCCACACCAGCGTTGCCTTGCGCGACGCGCTGGCAGCGGTAGCCATCCCCTTTGTCGAGGTACATCTGTCGAACGTGCATGCCCGCGAACCGTTCCGGCATCACTCGTATTTCTCGGATCTGGCGATCGGCGTGATTTGCGGCCTCGGGCACGAGGGCTATCGGCTGGCGCTCGAATATCTGCTCAATAAAATCAATCTGGATCAATAAGCGGCATCCCCGCTGTTCTGCGCCGTTCCGGCGCCAAAAATTTAGGAGTTACCCATGGATCTGCGCAAGCTCAAGAAACTGATCGATCTGGTTCAGGAATCCGGTATTTCGGAACTGGAAGTGACCGAAGGCGAAGAAAAAGTCCGTATCGCCAAGCATTTTGGCGGTGTCGTTGCCCCAATGCAGCAATATGCCATGCCCCAGATGGCGCCCGCCCCGATGGCGGCCGCGCCTGCAGCGTCTACGGTCAACCTTGATGAGGAAGATGATTTGCCCGAAGGTCATGTGGTCAAATCGCCGATGGTCGGCTCCTTCTATCGTTCCCCTTCGCCGGGTGCTGCTGCCTTCGTTCAGGTCGGCAGCGTGGTCAAGAAGGGCGATACGCTGTGCATTATCGAAGCCATGAAGTTGCTGAACGAAATCGAATCGGATGCGGACGGCACGGTGAAGGCCATCCTGCTCGACAATGGCGAACCCGTGGAATTCGGCGAACCGCTGTTTGTGATCGGCTGAGGCCGCGATCATGTTCGAGAAAATCCTGATTGCCAACCGGGGGGAAATCGCCCTCCGCATCCAGCGCGCCTGTCGCGAACTGGGTGTCAAGACCGTGGTCGTGCACTCCGAGGCCGACCGCGATGCCAAATACGTCAAACTGGCTGATGAGTCCGTCTGTATCGGGCCTGCCGCTTCGGCTCAGAGCTACCTGAACGTGCCTGCGATCATTTCGGCAGCGGAAGTGACCGATGCCGAAGCCATCCACCCCGGCTATGGCTTCCTCTCCGAAAATGCCGATTTTGCCGAGCGCGTGGAAACCTCGGGATTTGTCTTTATCGGCCCGCGTGCCGAAACCATTCGCCTGATGGGTGACAAGGTGTCGGCCAAGGACGCGATGAAGGCGGCAGGTGTGCCGTGCGTTCCGGGTTCCGATGGTGCCTTGCCCGAAGATCCCAAGGAAATCGTCAAGATTGCCCGCAGTATCGGCTATCCGGTGATCATCAAGGCCGCCGGTGGTGGCGGTGGTCGCGGCATGCGCGTGGTGCATACCGAGGCCGCGCTGGTTAACGCTGTGGCCATGACCCGTCAGGAAGCCGGCCAGTTTTTCGGCAATCCTGCGGTCTACATGGAAAAATTCCTGGAAAACCCGCGCCACGTCGAAATTCAGGTGTTGGCGGACCAGCATGGGAATGCGATTTATCTGGGTGAGCGCGATTGTTCCATGCAGCGTCGCCATCAGAAAGTCATTGAAGAAGCGCCGGCGCCCCATATCCCGCCGCGTCTGATTTCCAGAATTGGTGAGCGTTGCGCGGATGCCTGTCGCAAGATCGGTTATCGCGGTGCTGGAACCTTTGAGTTCCTTTACGAAGATGGGGAGTTCTATTTCATCGAAATGAATACCCGCGTTCAGGTCGAACATCCGGTAACGGAAATGATTACCGGCGTGGACATCGTGCAGGAACAGATTCGCGTTGCTTTCGGTGAAAAACTGCGCTACCGCCAGAAGGATGTCGCCTTGCGTGGCCATGCCATCGAGTGCCGTATTAACGCCGAAGATCCCTTCACGTTCGTGCCATCTCCCGGCAAGATCGAGTTTTATCACCCCCCGGGTGGTCCTGGCATCCGGGTCGATTCGCACATCTATCAGGGCTATCGCGTGCCCTCGCATTACGATTCCATGGTGGCCAAGGTGATTTCCTACGGGGATACCCGTGAGCAGGCCATCCGCCGCATGCGCATCGCCCTTTCGGAGATGAGCATTCAGGGGATCAAGACCAATATCGCCTTGCATCAGGAATTGATGCTCGATGCGCGTTTCAACGAAGGCGGTACCAGCATCCACTATCTGGAGCACAAGCTGGCCGACAAGAGCGAGGTCAAGTCCTGAGCATGACCTGGCAGAACGTCAGCTTCCTGACCGATGCGGCCAGCGCCGAGCCGTTGTGCGACGCGTTGATGGAAATCGGCGCCTTGTCCGCCAGCATCGAGGATGCAGATGCCGGTACGCCCGATGAAAAGCCGCAGTTCGGCGAACCTGGTTCGGTCAACACGCCGGGTTGGGCTCATTCCCGGGTGCTTGCGCTGTTCGAGCCGGATGCCGATGTGGCGGCGATGCTGGCCGAGGCGGCGAGTTCGATTGGCCTGGCGACGGTGCCGGACTTTGCGGTCGAGGCGCTGGAGGAGCAGAACTGGGTTCAATTGACCCAGTCGCAGTTCGATCCGATCCGGGTTTCCGAGCGGCTCTGGATCGTGCCCTCTTGGCACGAATCACCGGATCCCTCCGCGATCAATCTGGTGCTGGACCCCGGCATGGCCTTCGGGACCGGTTCGCATCCGACCACGCGCTTGTGTCTGGAGTGGCTGGAACGCCATGTGACCCCGGGTGCGACACTGCTCGACTACGGCTGTGGCAGCGGCATTCTGGCGATTGCCGCTGCCCGTTTGGGCGCCGGTGCCGTCTCGGGTGTTGATATTGATCCGCTGGCGGTTGAGGCCGCCCGGGCCAATGCGGAAAGCAATGCCGTGAGTGCGCGCTTTGCCGATTCAGCAGAAGCCTTGGCGGGTGAATACGATCTGGTGGTCGCCAACATTTTGTCGAACCCGCTTCGGGTTCTGGCGCCAGCCATTTGCGCCCACGTCCGTCGCGGCGGGCAACTGGCACTTTCCGGCATCCTGCGTGAGCAGGCGGATGAAATCATGGCGATCTACGCACCCTGGGTGGCACTTCAGGTGGCCGATGTCCGCGAGGACTGGGTATGTCTGTCCGGGACAAGGTACTAACGCGGACCCGTTGCCCGGCTTGTGACACGGTCTTCCGTGTCACGTCGGATCAATTGCGACTCAAGGCAGGCATGGTCCGTTGCGGCCAGTGCAAGCACCTGTTCAATGCGTTTGACCACCTGATGGGCGAAAGCGCGATGGCCGAGCATGAGCATGCCGGCAACGTGCGCAAGGAGCCGACGCTGGGCGGCGCAGCCATCGACACCACAGAGATGCCTGCACCGGCACCAGCGCCGGCGCAACGGATTGTTCATCCTCAGCCCGACGTCCCGAAGGATGCACAGCCCGTGCCGGAAATCGTCGATGCCACGCTGATGATCATGGACGATGCCCCGGTGCCGGCCGTGGAGACACCCAAGGCTGAGCCGGTGGCCGCCGCGCGAAATCAGGGATTGTTGGCTGCACGCAGTCTCGACGAAACGCCCGCCTATAACCGCTGGGCTGCAGGGGCTTTGGCGAACGAAGGCCTACGCGGTTTTGATACGCCGGAAACGGCACGCCCGGCCTGGCCATTTGTCGTCTCGATGGTATTGCTGCTGCTGGTGCTGATCGGACAGGTGGGCTACCAGTTCCGCACGGACGTGGTGAAGCGTTTTCCCGTTGTGGAAAAGTATTACGCGCTGCTCGGCGTGGCGGTGCCTTTACCCACCGATTCGGCGCTGGTTTCGATTGAAAATTCCGGCCTCAAGGTGGATAGCGAACGCGATCTTTTCATTTTGAATGCATCGCTCAAAAATCTGGCTGCCTATCGTCAGGCCTGGCCGTCGCTGGAATTGACGCTCACTGACGTCAATGATGTCGTGGTCGCGCGCCGCGTCATTCCGCCGGCCGAATATCTGGCGCCCGAACTGCTGGCCGAACCCTTTTCCAGCGATGGTGAAACGGCCATCCAGCTCTGGATCGAAGCCCGTGGCATGAGTGCCGCAGGCTATCGTCTCTACCTCTTTTATCTCTGATTGCCTCACATGACCACACTGATTTGCGGTTCACTCGCTTTCGACAACATCATGGTCTTCCCGGACCGTTTCAAGCACCACATTCTGCCGGAGCAGATTCATATCCTGAATGTGGCTTTTCTGGTGCCGGAAATGCGTCGCGAATTCGG